>JALOCA010000001.1 GCA_023227965.1 Lentimicrobiaceae bacterium
ACGAAAACATTGCATGAAGCAAGGAAAGGGTTTCCGAAGGCTGACTGAACCGGTTAGGACTGACTAAGCTATATGCAACAGAAAATTGTTTATAATAATAAATTTTCCATATACCCATTTGTGTGGAATTATTATTTATTTTTGGAAAATAAACTGACGGTTGTGGAATTTATACAGCCAATTTGGGGTGTATAGGGAGCATTTTGTCAGACATATAAACTAGTTGTGTGCCATATAAAGACAGAGATTCAAGCCAATGAACATTGATAAAGAGAAAATAAAATCTATTCTGGAAAAATGTCTAATTGATGGGTTAGATTTAATAAAAAAACAAAAAGAGGAAGATAAGAAGAGAGATTGGCATTTCACTTTTGAACATCATGATGATTATCCAACAATGTCTGAAATGGATAATGGGATGCCTAGTTTTTATTTAAATAGCTATAAAAAAATTGATTATTCAAAGTTTCTGACAAAAGATAAAAAGTATTTAGAAATTGAATCTTGGCAAAAGTTTCATGAATTTGTTTTAGCAGAAGAATCTCTTTGCAAATATTACAGTTTAATAGAATATGGCAACTTTAAAGAAGAAACGAAAGATGAAATAAAGGAATTTCATAGTCAGATATACACTTATTTCTTCGTGTCAGATTTTATTGATTCGTACATTCATAAATATTCTTTAGAATTTGAAACAAGTAGTTTTGAACACATATTTCAATTATTCTATAATTCTTTCAATAATGAGAAAATTGAAATCAATATTATAGTACCGATATTGTTTGTTGACTTTGATTTTGAGTCAATTCAGATAAATGATAGTATTTCAATTGAAAGAATCGACAAACAGATTCAATTAGCACGGAATACAAGAAAAAGCTATACTTCATCAGCTCATGAGACAGTTATTGGAGCAGCAACACATGCTTTTGTATTGAAAGGATGGTTTGTTGACAATATCAGTCAACATCAATTGGATTGGAATATGCCTGATTTAAAATATTTCGGTAAGCCGATTGCAATAATTGAAAGATTGTTTGCTTCACTGCGATTGGTTTCGGACATCGAGACAGGATATTGTCAAGTAATTTCTGAGCCTATAAATTGGCAATATCGCTGCAAAGCAGATTTGCCTCAGATCTTTGTTGCTTCTGAAAAAAGATATCCAGATAAATTTGAAAATTATGGCTGGTTAAATTTGATAAGCAAAGTTTCAAAAGACGAATTAGTAAAATTCAAAACCGTTTTTGAACAATTAGATTCAAAACAGCATACTCTCGCAATTAAAAGGTTAAACTCTGCATCACTAAGAAAAAATGATGAAGATTCAATCCTTGATGTGACAATTGCTTTGGAAAGTCTGTTAACAAACGATTCAACTTCTGAAATAACATATCGACTTGCTACTAGAGCTACTCAGATTTGCAAATTGTCAAGTTTTAAGGATTATAGTACTAGTCAGGTTTTTGATTTTTGTAAAAAAATTTATAAATATCGAAGTGCTGTAGTGCATGGAGATTTAAAAAGAATTGAAAAGACAAAAAAAATTGAAAGTACTGATTCTAAAGAAATTGAGATAATAAAAATTTCTACAGATTTATTAAAGCATATTTTAGTGACAATGCTTGAAAATGGAATAAAAGACACAAACTCAATTGATAAAATAATGATGTAAATACAGCACACAACATTTTGTATAAGTAATGGCAGGGAAAGTACTAAATATCAAGGTTTGTAGTCCGCTCAAACTGCGTAGCGATTTGACAGGAAACTGCCACGCAATCTGCCACTACTCATACAATTTACCGTTAGCTTTCATGCAAAAAATGACAAAGTTACACCTAATATAAACAAACCGCGTGATTAATAATATAAAAATAAAAAAATCCAACATGAAGAAGCATCAACTAACATTTGTCTCCCTCCTCCTTTTGACGGTATTCTCTTTGATCTCATGCAAAAAAGAGACCTCTGACCCCAACCAGCTACTCATCGGCAAGATGAAAGCTGTTACCGACTCGTTGGTAAAAAACACAGATATTCCGGGCATTGTGGCATTGGTTGTAGATAAAAAAAGAGGGATTGATTGGTTGTATGCAGCAGGAGTAAGCAACAAGGAGACCATGACACCCATGGATGTCAACCACACCTTCAGGATTGCAAGCAATACGAAGACTTTTACAGGGACTGTGCTTCTGCAGTTGGTTGGCGAAGGGAAAATCTCTCTGAACGATAAGGTAACGAAATACCTTCCACAGTACCCGACCGCCAATGGCATTACCCTGACCATGCTTGCCAACATGACCAGTGGCTTGTTTGATTATTTTGATGATGACCGTTGGGTGGAAGGATTCAAGGCAACACCATTGCGTATTTGGTCTCCCGCAGAACTTGCGGATTTATCGTTTTCCCACCCACTGCTTTTCACGCCGGGTACTCAATACAAATACACCAATACTAACACCATCCTACTGGGGATGATTATTGAAAAGGTTACCGGCAACAAGCTGGCAACGGAGATCAACAACCGAATTGTCGTACCGCTTCATCTGAAAAATACCGGGTTTATGGCTAGTGGAACGGCATTACCCGGCAATCACGGCAGGGGATATGATTTTGGTGATCTTGGCATTACCGGTGATGTTACCGAATCCTACGATGTCTCTAATTCATGGGCTGCAGGTGCAGTTTATACCAGCCCACGCGAGTTACAGCAATTTGTTGAAAGCATGGTAGAAGGTGGATTGCTCCCAGATTCACTACAGAACAGGAGGCTAAATAATGATTTCAACCAGATTGGTCCGGTTCAGTCCTATGGATTATGCCTGTCAAAGTTGGGATCCTTTTATGGTCATAACGGTGTCATTTGGGGGTATACTTCCTCCATGTACCATAGTTCGGATAAACAGTGTACCGTAATTATCTATTACAATCTTTGTCAGCCGGCAGATCACTTCCCCGATAGTCTGTTTTTACGATTTATGGAAATTCTTTATAGCAAATATATCTTCTAATCTATCATGAAAAAAGCAAGTAAATTATTTTTTTCGGTTGCATTGATCTCACTATTTTGCATGATTTCCTGCAAAAAAGAGACCTCTGACCCTAACCAGCTACTCATCGAACAAATGAAATCTGTTACCGATTCCATAGTCCAGAATACCTATGTCCCGGGCATTGTGGCACTGGTGGTTGATCATAAACGAGGTATTGACTGGCTTTATACAGCAGGATATAGCGATATTGTTAACAAGCTGCCAATGGATGGCAGTTATGTTTTCAGGATGGGAAGCAATACCAAAACGATGAGCATTACTGTTCTCCTCCAATTGGTGGATGAAGGGAAAATTTCGCTTACCGATAAATTGTCAACATGGTTTCCTGATTATCCGCAATCTGATAAAATTACTATTGCCATGTTGATGGATATGAAAAGTGGCATATTCAACTATTCTGAGGATATTCCGGTTTTTAGGCAATCCATGGTTACAAATCCTGAAAGGGTTTGGCAACCAAAGGAATTAATTGATTTGGGTTTTTCGCATGAATTTTATTTTGAGCCGGGAACGAGTTTTCATTATTCTAATACAAACACTTTTATTATTGGTTTATTGATTGAAAAATTAACTGGTAATTCCCTGGAAACGGAAATAAACAAAAGGTTAATTCAACCTTTACATTTGGATAATACACAATTTCTTACCCAGGGAGTAAGTTTACCCGGCAACCATGGCAGAGGATATGAAATCAGGGACACAATTCCGAATGTGGATGTTACTGAGTATTACGACATCTCATGGGGATGGGCTGCGGGATCAGCGTATTCTACCCCACGGGAATTGCAAAAATATGTGGAAACTTTAGTGGGAGGAGGGTTTCTGTCCAAAACGCTTCAGCAAAAACGCCTGACGGAAAATTTTTACAACAGCCCGGATTTGTGGTTGGGGAAAATTAGCTATGGATTAGGTCTTATGCGTTGTGGAAGGAGTTTCTTTGGGCATGGTGGCGATTTATCGGGCTTTTCTTCCTCGATGTATCACAGCAACGAAAAGAATTGTACCATTGTATTGTATTTCAATACTCAGGACCATTTGCCGTCAGCCTTTCTATTGCTCCAGTATTTGAATATTCTTTATGGCGAGGACTATTAATGGCAAATGGTTATTAAAATATGATTGCCCCTTTTTAACTATTAGAGCTGCAACTTGGGTTAAACTACTGTTCACTAAAAGTGTTGAAATAAACACCCTGAAAAATGTCTATTACTTCAGAAATTATTAAAAAATTTTCAGGGTATCCTAACGCTGAAAATAGGAAAAGAAATCCAGGCAAAAGCCTAAATACTAAAAACCTCACCATATTCATGGTGAGGTTTTTATTTTGAGATGAAGGCAGTGTCTATTGGTTGTTGTTTGCCGAGCGCAAAAATTTGAGTTTTTCTTCCAGCGTTTTCACTTCTTCCTTGGCTTTATTTATTTTTTTGTCAAATTCTTCGCGGAGAATGTTCGCATTTTTAGAATTGGCAAGAAAACCGATATTGTTTTCCCAAAGCATGATTTCTTCCTGCAACTTACTTATTTTAGTAGCTAAGAAATTGCGTTCTTTGCTGATGATTTTGCCTGCATCGGGAGAATTTTTTACTGATTCAAAGCGATTTTTATAATTAAAACTGAATGCTTCACCTCCGCTTACCTTAAGTTTATCAAAATGTTTGTTGATTACAGTACGAAATTCATTTTGTAGACGATCTTTTTCTGCTAAAGGAACATAGCCAATTTCTGTCCATTGACGTTGAAAATTTTTGAGGCTCTCAAAGTCAACATTCCGGTTGTCGCTGGGAACAAATTCCTGTACCTGTTTAATAAGTGCTTCTTTTAATTGCAGGTTCTGCTGTTCCATTTGGGTAACATTGGAAAAAAATGTAGTTTTATTGTTGAAAAACTCATCACATGCAGCACGGAAACGTTTCCATATTTTTTCAGAATTCTTTCGCGAAACCGGACCTATTTTTTTCCATTCTTTTTGCATGTTAATGAATTCGCGTGTAGTTTTATTCCATTCTGTATTCGATTTAATGGCTTCTGCCTGCATGCACAGGTCGAGTTTCCGATTGTAATTTTCTATTTGTTGGTCTTTCAGCTTACTGTAAAATTCTTTTTTTGCCGAGAAGAAGTTTTCAAGACTTGTACGGAACCGCAACCAGATTTCGTTGTTTTGTTTGATGGATGCGGGACCTATTGTTTTCCATATTTTTAGCAATTCATTAACCTGGTTAGTTTTTTCCTGCCAGGATTTGATAGATTTTATTTCTTCTGAAATCAGGGCTTCTGCCTTTTCGCAAAGAAGGGTTTTTGCAACAAGGTTGTTTTGCAGCTCATCTTGCATATTGATATAAAAATCGCGGCGCCGTTCGTTAATTTTGTCGGAAACGGTTTTGAATCTTTCCCAGATTTCGTCTTTCTTGTCCTGAGGAACGGGTCCGATTTCTTTCCACTCTTCATGAAATTTTTGCAACTGTTTGAACGACCTGGCAATTGACACCTCAAGGAGCAATTCTTCTACTTTTTCGCAAAGAGCAATTTTATTTTCAAGGTTCTTTTTCAGATCAAGGTCTTTCAGTTCTTTATTGATCTTTACTTTATCAAAAAATTTCTCAACCAGGAAATGGTAATTCTGCCATAGTCCGTTGATTTCGTTTTTTGGAACCATCCCGATTTGTTTCCAACGATCCTGAAGCAGTCGGAATTCATCGTAGGTTTTTTTCAGGGTTTCTTCCGAGTTAACGAGTGTTTTCAGTTCTTCCAGAATCTGATTTTTGGCTTCAAGGTTCAGGAGTTTCTGTTTTTCAAACTCTTCGTTATATTTTGATTTTTTTTCTTTGTATATATTGAAAGCAGCGTTGAATTGTTCGTCGGTCATGTCATCGGCAACGAATTCTTCTTTTTTACCTCCTTCGGCTAAAAATCTTTCTAAACGCTGTTGTTTTTCTTCTTTGGATATTTTTAGAAATGCAACCTTGATAAGGGCTACCTGACTTTTTATCACATTAACATCTCCTTCCTGAACAAGTTTTTGTAAAGAATTCAGTAGCTGTTCACGATTATACTCTTCAAAATTTTCTTCTGCAATGCTGATAATTTCGGTTTCATCTAATTCTTCTTCTACAGCTATTTCAGCAATAGGCGAAAGAGAAGAAGCACTGGGGTCGAAAGTAAGGTCGGGAAGATGGATTTCAAGTTCTTTGTCTGCAAGCTCTGCTTCGACTTCTACATCTGGAACCACTTCGCTGCCAGTATTTGGCTCCGGCGAAATAGCTTCTGCTTCTTCAGTAATTTTTTCATTTATTTCGGATTCATTTTCGGCAGCATGCTTTGTGTGCATTTCTTCGCTTATGGCAATTTCAGGTGCTATTTCCTGTCCGGGAGTAGGTTCGGGGGGAATATTTTCTTGTTGAACGGTTTCTGCCAACTCGTCTTTAGTTTCGGGTTGGATTTCCTGGGCAGTTTCAGCAATAAACTCTGCAGAGGTTTCTTCGCTTATAGCAATTTCAGGTGCTATTTCCTGTTCGGGTGCAGATTCGGGTTGAATGGTTTCAAGCTGAGAAGTTTCTGCTAATTCTTCTTTAGTTTCGGATTGGATTTCCTGGGCAGTTTCAGCAACAAACTCTGCAGAGGTTTCTTCGCTTATAGCAATTTCAGGTGCTATTTCCTGTTCGGGCGCAGATTCGGGTTGAATGGTTTCAAGCTGAGAAGTTTCTGCTAATTCTTCTTTTGCTTCGGATTGGATTTCCTGGGTTGTTTCAGGTTCCTGGGGAGTGCGGGTCAGTTCGTCTTTTGTTTCCATAACTGAATGGTTAGTATTAGTTTAACATATTTATAATCCTGCGTAGGCAGTTTTATTTGGTATTCCTAAGCCTTTCGGCTCCGGATTATTAGGGCAATGCAATTACATTAAGTACTTCCCTGATAGTACAAGGGTTAGGTTTTTATTAACGGCTGCAAAAGTAGTAATATTTCAAGAGTAAACAAATTCTCCTTTTTTTTAAATGTATGTCTGGGTTTTTGTTGAATGTATTTACTCCGTTTTTGCATGTGTTTTTGTTATCTAAAAGAAAATGGATAAATGCTTAAATTTAAGTTTAATAGTATTTTAGAAAAAGAATTATGTTGATTTAGGCTTTCTTGTTTTGAAAACCATTTGTTAACCCGGATTTTATAAGTACACAAAAATGATAAATTTTAAGCCATTTCCCAGTCTTCTTCCAGCATATTTTTCAATTGTGAGGGTTCAATTTTAGCAGTGATGCTGGCATTGGTGCAATATGCTATTTTGCCTGTTTGTTCTGAAACCACAATTGCGATAGCATCGGAACGTTCGGATATTCCCAGTGCAGAACGATGTCTAAGTCCATAATTTGAAGGTATTTCCTGATTGCTTGAAACCGGAAGTATACAACGTGCTGCCGCGATATGGTTATCAGAAATGATGATGGCTCCATCGTGAAGCGGGGTGTTTTTGAAGAAGATGGTTTCGATTAGCTGGTCGGAAATGCTGGCATTGATACTTTCGCCGGTATCAATATATTCTTGAAGATTGTTTTTGCGGGCAATAACAATCAGGGCTCCTGTTTTTGATAATGCCATTTTATGGCAAGCCTGTACCACGGCATCCACATTCACCTGGGGACCAGGTGTATATTTCAGCTTCCAGAAAAGAAAACGTTTTTTGTGTTTTTTGATAAAACCTGGTGTTCCCAGCATCAGGAGAAATTTTCGGATTTCAGGTTGAAAAACAACAATCAATGCAATGAAACCCACACTGATAAATGCTCCTAAAATTTCTGCAAGCAATTCCATTTCGAGAATTTTTACCACCCGCCATGCTGCAAAAACGGCGATGATACCAAAAAAGATATTGATGGCAGCAGTTCCCTTTAACAGTTGGTACAACTCGAAAAGTAATATGGCTACCAAAATAATATCAATTATATCGAGTAGCCGGACTTGCAAAAACGAATTCAACAAAATTGAAAGCATACAAAATTTTTTAGCACATGCAAAAATAGTTATTTAACCGTACAAAGCATTTCAGTCAATTTTATCGCTTCTATTGCTTCTTTAACATCGTGTACCCTGAGTAGAGAAGCCCCGTTGAGCAAAGCAATGGTATTGAGTACGGTAGTGCCATTTAAAGCTTCTGCCGGCAAAATGTTCAGCAAACGGTAAATCATAGATTTTCTTGAAAGTCCCGCAAGAACAGGATACCCTGTTTTGACAAATTCAGGTAATTGCTGCAGCAGGGTATAGTTATGTTCGATGGTTTTCCCGAAACCAAATCCCGGGTCAAGGATAATTTTATCGTACCCCAATGCATTCAGTTTTTGAATTCTCTTTTTGAAGAACTCAAGTATTTCGGCTGTAACATCAGTATAACAGGGATTCGACTGCATGTGCTGCGGAGTCCCCTGAATATGCATCAAAACATAGTAAACATCCGATTTTGTAACCGTTTCAAACATTTTATCATCGAATGTCCCTCCGGAAATATCATTTATGATAGAAGCACCTTCTTTTATCGCCTGTATTGCTACCTCCGAACGAAAAGTATCAACCGAAAGCAAAGTATCGGGAAAATGAGATTTAATCAGTTGTAATACAGGTATAAGCCTTTGGAGTTCTTCTGCTGTATCAGGCAAAGACGCTCCCGGACGGGTGGAAACAGCCCCTATGTCAATTATAGAAGCCCCTTCTGCAATAAGTTTTTCCACCCTTTGCAAAATAGAATCGAGAGTGCTGTATTTTCCTCCGTCGTAAAAAGAATCGGGAGTGAGGTTAACTATACCCATTACTAAAGGTTTTCCCTTTTCAAAATGTAGTTTCATTTATAATTATTTGGCTTAAATAATTTAAAAATATTTATTTACAGATAATATTGTCCGGATTTATCCCAATTCATCGGGCTACTATTTTAATAGTAAAGATAAAAAAACTGTCTTTTTATTATTCCGGAATCCCTGACAAAAGTAACCGAAATAAAAAAAAGACAGCTATTAATTGTTAAAAAGCGCAGGTTTTATTGCTCAATCTGGTTACAGATATCCTGTGTAAATTGTACACCGAACAGATAATTTGTTTGGTTAACAACCATGTTGTATTCATGCCACTGTCCGTCAAGGGAAGCACCTAATTTATATGTGTGATTAAGAATTATATTATGAATTACGGCTTTTCCATTGGTTAGGAATCCCGGCAACCAGTTTAAATTTGTAGCCATGTCTTTATACCAAAAAGCTAAAGACGGAAAAATGGTATCGAGGGGGTTGGAAGGACAGAAGCCATAAACTTTAACGGTAACACTATCAGAAGGCGGGATACCCTGGGGAACGAGGTTTATATCATAAATTCCCTGGCAAAGGTCGGATATGTCCACCGATCCCATTTCAAAACCGGATGGATCTTTAGCTTTCATCACTATAGGGACATTGCTGGGACCACCATATATAGATACCCCGCTGGTTCCGTCATAAGTGTCAATTTGCATATAATAGCCGTATTCTCCTAATCGGCTTCCGATTAAAGCGCCACTTCCCTGCTGGTAGGCTTCCAGGTTAATATAAGAAACCTGTCCGTTTTGCAGTATACTGCTTAAAAATCTTATTTGTGCGCTACCATAACCCCACTGACATCCATAACTTATAAACCAATCCCAGTTGTACCAGCTAAGGTGATGTAGGCTGGCAGTAATATTAAGGTTGCTGCGTGTGCCTCCAATGGCTGCCGAACCTTCTAATGTCCATTGCCCGGTAGTGGGTTCATAACTCCATAGTTGTATAGTATCGCCGGGTTGGACGGGTGCGTTGGTAATGGGGTTAAATGTTTGGTCGGATATTTCCATGTCGAGTTGGAGGGGTGTTCCTTCAATGGTTTTAGCTACCCTGCCGGAAGCATCCTGAATGTCAATGGCAACAAAACCGGCTGAAAAAAACATTCCATCTGTATTTTCCACTCCTGTATTCACGTTTGCCATTAGTCCTCCTCCGGGAAATGATGCAAGAGAGGTAGCATCAAGATTACTAAAATATACCAGGGAAGTAGTGAGTGTTCCCTGAAGTGCTGTGCCGCTGGCGTCTTTCAGTATAGCATTTTCAGGTATAGTAAGCGCTGCGCGGGTGTTGATAGAGGGAATTGTTGGGGAAGTAACCACTGTAGTTTGGCTTACCAAGCCATTATTGACCGAAATGTCATGGTTTACCTGCGTAACCACTCCTTCGGGAGGGTTTGCCATGGCTACCATGTTTATCGTAATATTTCCATGTGAAGTTTCTGTAATGATTACAGGGTAACTTGTGCTCAGGTAGTCACTTGTTGTACAAACAAGTGTAAATTCAATGGGATCGCTTTGCGAGGGGGCTTTGCTTTTGGAAACACCCAGGCTAAGAAAACCGTTAGCCGATTCATAACTGGTATGTTTTACTCCCGATATGTCGGCTACAAGGGAAGCATCGGAACCCAATATCTGTATATGAACAGCTTTATCCGTTCCGTAACCGATAGGATTTCCTGTCTGTGCATCGGTAAACATTATATTCAGCGTGGTATTAAAAGGATTGTGGTACACAACTACAGAAGTAGTGCCTGTATCCTCACATGAAGCTAATAGAATTAAAAAAAGTGATAATAGCTTCCATATCACATTTTTACGAAGATAAGTAAATGTTTTCATAATGATGATTTTTAATGATATAAAATTATAAAAAAAAACAATTGAAATCAAGCATTGCAACGAATAGTTAATTTTTGCTTTCCCAAGCTATTTATCTACTTTTGCTTTATAAAAAAATCAGCCTGATGGACACAAACTCTCAGTTCGACGATATAGTAAAAATGTGCCGTAAAGTATTCATTTCCAAAATGAATGATTACGGATGTTCGTGGAGAATCCTTCGTACACCATCTCTTACCGACCAGATTTATATTAAAGCACAACGTATCCGCAGCATAGAAGAAAAAGGCGAAAATAGGGTTAATGAGGGTATTTTTTCCGAATTTATCGGTATTGCCAACTATTCTATCATGGCGTTGATACAATTGGAAACCGGGGTTGCCGAAGCTCCCGATTTGACTGAAAATGAAGCCTCTACTCTTTTTAATGCTTATTTTGCGAAGGCGAAATCGTTGATGGAGAATAAAAACCACGATTATGGCGAAGCTTGGCGGAATATGCGTATCAGTTCGCTTACCGATATTATTTTGGTGAAGTTGCTAAGAATAAAGCAAATAGAAGATAATATGGGAAAAACTTTTGTTTCGGAAGGAATAGATGCCAACTATTACGATATTATCAACTATTCTGTTTTTGCCCTGATTAAATTTAAGGCGCAGGATTAATTTAATTTATTTTATATTTTTAGAAATATTAAACTACAACAAAGGAGAATCACTGAAATGAAAAAAACGATAATATTGGTTAGCAGACTGCTGGTGGGCATTGTGTTTGTTTTTTCCGGTTTTGTCAAAGGGGTTGATCCACTGGGTACAGCCTATCGTGTCGAAGATTATTTTATTGTTTTTCACCTCCCGGGACATTCTTCTCTATTTCTGCTTTTGTCAATTTTACTTTGCACTTTTGAGTTTACTTTAGGCGTTTTATTGTTGCTCAATATGCGAAGGACAATGGTTTCGTGGTTTTTACTGCTTATAATGTCTTTTTTTACCCTTACCACGTTTTACGATGCATTGTATAACCCTGTACCTGATTGCGGTTGTTTTGGGGATGCGATAAAACTGACCAACTGGCAAACTTTTTTGAAAAACATTTTGCTTTTTATTCCGGTTATTATCCTTTTTCTACACCGAAAAAAAGCAGTACGTCCCTTTAGTAGGCTGTATGAAAGTATTATAAGTGCAGTTGTAGTTTTTGCTTTTGTTTTTTTTAGTTTATATAATTACTTAACCTTACCTTTGATTGATTTTCTTCCCTGGAAAGTAGGCAGTAAAGTAACTGTGGATAATTCTGCTCCTCCAACGGTATATCTTACCTACAAAAACTTGAAAACCGACGAGATGAAAGAGTTTTTATCTTCCGAGTTGCCATATAATGATAGTGTATGGATGAACTCATGGGAATTTGTAAAGCAAAGGGTTGTTTCCGAATTGCCCGAAGCAGGTACAATGTTGCAGATTAGCGATACTTTGGGAAATGATGTTACAAATAGTTTTTTACAAAATTCTGATTATCAATTTTTATTGATAGCATATGATCTTAACCTTACGCGCGGTAAAGCATTTAAAAAAATTAACCAGATTTTTCAGAAAGCAGAAGGTGACGGATATTCGTTTATTGCCTTGTACAGCAACGGAAATCCTGTTGAATTTGCCCATAAAGTGAACGCAAACTACGAATTCTATACTGCAGATGATGTAATGCTGAAAATGTTGGTTCGCTCCAATCCCGGTTTGGTATTGCTAAAAAATGGGGTTGTTATAGCCAAATGGTCATATTTTACCCTTCCCGATTACTATAAAATCAAGGCTGCTTATATTAAAAAACATTAATAGAAGGTATTATAATGGGCAGATTTATTACCAAACGGCTAATGTACGGTTTACTTGTAGTGTTTGGTGTAATAACCCTTCTTTTTATTCTTTTTAATGTACTTCCCGGCGATCCTGCTCGGATGATGCTCGGGCAACGTGCCGATATGGCTTCTGTCGAAGCCATTCATCATGATTTAGGATTGGATAAACCACTTACTGCACAATATTTCAATTTTTTAAATGATATTTCTCCATTATCGGTACATAATACTTCCGATACAAACAGCTATTGGTACTTAGATACTGCAAAATACCATTCATATATAAAAATTTTGCCCATAGGGAAAACGCACACATTAATTTTAAAAAAACCTTACCTGCGTAGATCATATCAAAGCAAACGCAATGTTTCAGAAATTTTGGCACAGGCATTTCCGGCAACCTTTCTGCTTGCTGTGGTTGCTATCGTTTTTGCCATCGTTATGGGAATAGGTATTGGAATGCTGTGTGCAATATATAAAAATACAATTTTCGACCGCCTGGCACTAGTTTTTTCGGTGTTGGGCATGTCGTTGCCTTCGTTTTTTGCGGCAATCTTATTTGCCTGGATTTTTGCTTTTTTACTTACCGATTTTACAGGACTGAATATGTTTGGAAGTATGTACACCGTTGATGATTTGGGCAATGGCGAATACCTCGACCTGAAAAATCTTATTTTACCGGCTATAACTTTGGGAATACGTCCGCTTGCCATAGTTGTAGAATTAACCCGTAGTTCATTGCTTGAAGTTTTGTCGCAGGACTATATACGTACTGCCAAAGCCAAAGGGTTAAGTTATATGAAAATTCTCCTCGGGCATGCCCTGAAAAACGCTATGAATCCTGTAATTACAGCCATTTCGGGATGGTTTGCCTCTTTGATGGCTGGAGCCGTTTTTGTGGAATATATTTTCGACTGGAAGGGTGTGGGTGTGGTAATAGTAGATGCACTTGAAAAATATGATTTCCCGGTACTGATGGGTGCCGTGCTTTTTATTTCTATTCTCCTTATTATTATTAATATTTTTGTTGACATCATTTATGGTTGGCTTGACCCCAGGGTGAGAATAACATAATTTACATACAGCCAGTTATAAAACTATATTTTTAATACATATACCTGAAAAAAAATGAGAAAAAAAATTGTTGCAGGCAATTGGAAAATGCATAAAACCTTCACTGAAGCCGAAGATTTAATTTTTGAAATTGATGAAGCCTTGAATAACTTGCCGGAACAAAAAGCTGAAGTAATCCTGTGTATTCCATTTCCTTACCTCGAACTGGCAGTGGATATTGCAATGGATGGGAAATTTTTTGTGGGGGCACAAAACATACATGATAAAGATTATGGGGCTTATACTGGAGAAATTTCGGCAACTATGCTGCGTTCACTTGATGTGGATTATGTTATCATAGGACATTCTGAACGCAGAACTTATTTCCATGAAGACGATGCTTTTTTATATGCAAAGGTGTTGTCGGCTTTAAAAAATGATATTTATCCAATTTTTTGTTTTGGAGAAATACTTTCCCAGCGTGAAGCAGCCATGCATTTTGAAATAATAAAATCGCAACTCGAAAATACTGTATTTCACCTTTCTTCTGAAGAGTTTTCTAAAATAATTCTGGCTTATGAACCCGTGTGGGCGATTGGTACCGGTGTTAATGCAAGCCCCGAGCAGGCGCAGGAGATACATGCCTACGTCCGCAAACTGGTAGCTGAAAAATTTGGAGAAAAAATAGCGGAAGACACAGTCATACTGTATGGAGGCAGTTGCAACCCATCAAATGCGGCTTCTCTTTTTTCGCAAACCGATGTAGACGGAGGACTGATTGGCGGTGCATCTCTGAAAGCTGATGATTTTGTGAAAATTGTAAACAGTTTTTAACTATTTATCGGGTGTTGTTTCTCACAAAAAAAATAATGTTTTTTTTAGCGTTACAAGTTCTTGCACAAAAGCAAAAATTATTCTACGTTTGCCGTCTTATTGAGAGGGATTTATGTATATATTGAAAAACTGCGGCAGTTCCCGCATTCCTGAATATGTTCAGCTAAGGGATACTAACTTTACCCTTGTAGCCTATTTTTGTCCCGAAAATACTCTGAAAGCGCTTACCGGATGCAACATGGTAGGTTGGTACGACCAAATTTCGGAAATTATTCATGATCTGCCTTATGGCAGAATTTATCAACTTGAATATTAAAAATCATATGCTTGTAAAAAAGATTGTCTTACTTTCATCCATTTTGTTCCTTTCCTTGGCACTTAGGGCTCAAATAGTACTCGAACATACCTATTTAGGTTATGCAAACGTTGTAAACTTAGCTATATCAGGTTATAAATACTCGGTGTTTAATACCCAAAATAACACATTAAAACTGTATAATACCGATCATTCCTTGTGGAAATCTATTGCTCTGGATATTCCTTCCGGATATACGTTCAATACGGTGCAAAATATTTCGGAAACTTTGTTTAATTTAGATAATCTTGTTGAGTTTACTTATTCATATTACATCACTACTACAAACGTTGTGTATGAAACTAAGGTCGGGAATGAAGAAGGTAACACACTATTAACAATTCCCGGGGCTGTAATGGCTTATGCTGTTGAATGCGAGGATTTACACGCTAAGCTCCTCGCTTATATTTATGATTATTCTGTTACACCGGTAAATCAGCAAACTAAAGTTTATTCGCTTCCGGGGGAAATATTTCCGGTAGATATTCCTTTAAATTCTGGTAAAAATGAAGTATTATTGAATGCTTGCCCTAATCCTGCGCGTAACTATACAAAAATCAGTTACCATTTTCCTGATGCTAAGCCTGAAGGCGAGCTTATACTGACTGACGGTCAGGGCAGAGTTGTTAAAACTTACCATATTGATAACAATTTCGACAATTTGATAATTGACACTTCCGGATTTTCTCCCGGAATGTATTTGTATACAATTTCAGGAACCTCTGCCTCGGGTAAATTAATAATTGAATAGTTAAAATGGAAAATATACCCATCATTCAACTCGAAAACCTGTCGGTTTATCAAAAAAATGTTATGATATTAACCGGGGTAACCTTTATTGTAAATAAAGGCGAATTCGTTTATCTTATTGGAAAAACAGGTACAGGGAAAAGCAGCCTGCTACGTACGCTTTACGCTGACTTACCGGTTGTGGATGGGCATGCTGTGGTTGCTGAGTATAATCTGAAGCTGATAACACCCAAGGAAATACCTTTTTTGCGCCGAAAGCTAGGGATAGTTTTTCAGGATTTTCAACTGCTCACCGACCGGACAGTAAATAAAAACCTTGAGTTTGTGATGAAAGCTACTGGCTGGGATGACCAAACGATGATGAAACATCGTATGAATGAAGTGCTTGAAAAGGTTGGACTCGAAAATAAAGGATTTAAAATGCCTCACCAGTTGTCGGGAGGCGAACAGCAACGCGTTGCCATTGCAAGGGCGTTGATCAACGAACCGGAAGTTATTCTTGCCGATGAGCCTACCGGAAATCTTGATCCTGAAACCTCGGAAGGTATTATGGATTTGCTTGTTGCCATTAGTAAAAACGGCAGGGCTGTGATGATGGCTACACATAATTATACATTGTTCGAGAAATTTCCTGCCCGTACACTCAGATGTGAGTACAGCAAGGTAATACCGCAGTAATCCCGGAATTTTTACCGGTAAACCCATCCGATGAGCCTTCCGGCATTCTTTTCGTTGGAATATTTTGCTCCAAGCAACTTTTCCCTTTTGGCTATTTCTGAATTATCAAATTCTTTGGCAAACAGTATTTCCAGCTTTTCAAGCATTTGTGCACCGGTTTCTGCAAGGTAACACAGCGAACTCAGCCCGGTTCCGGAAATCATAGCGGCGTTTACCAGCACGAACCGCCCATTGTAGAGAGTGTTCAATAGCTTAAGTTTTAAGCCTGTAGCCTGGAAAGTTATCAGGATATTTATATGAGCATCCTTTATCAATGTAAACATGGTTTCATCTGTAGGATTGGCAACCATTTGAACATTAGAATGTCTGGCTGCTAATTTTTGTAAAAATTCCGGGGGATTTAGACCAGCTACAATAAAAGGGATGGAAGTATTGGCAAAAACATTTTTAATAAGAAAAGTAACCGCCCTATAATTTTCGGAAACGGTAAGGTTTCCATGGTACAGGACATATTTTCCTTTTCCAGGTATGTTGTTAAACTGTTCATTGGGGTGAAAACTGGGAAGATGCTCGACTTGTGAACCGGGAAATTTCTTTCGAAGGTACATCGTATCGTTTTCGGATACGGCGAGCATCAAGCAGGCATGGCGGAGTGTTTTCTGGTATAATCTTAATTTAATGCTTTCTGTAATTAAAAATAGTTTCTTGATCGCATTTTTTTCTGCCTTGAACAAATAGTAATAGTAAATATGTTCTATGTTACTTTCCCTGTAAATTTTTTTTCTTTTTTGCAGTAAAGGATGGCTTATAAAAAAGCAGGAGTGCATTCCCTCGAAAAGTATCGGGTGATCGTCTTTAAGTAAATTATTTAACAATGCATCTGATAATCTACTGTTTACGATATAGGGGCGATAATGGAAAGCCGTAAAAACTGAGGTGTTTCGTGGATAATAATACAACTTGTAGCACCAGTCATTCAATTCTTCGGAATGTGTACGATCATAGGAGAAACAATGCAAAATGGTTTTAACCCCAGCAGCTTTGAGGGCTTTTAGTTTGTAAAATACATCAATCACTCCTCCGTAATTAGCGGGGTAAGGTATGGTAAATGAAACAATATGTAAGTAAGTATCTTCCACTACTTATATTTTGCGTATATTTCCATTGCAATTTTTTCTTCCTCTTCCCAGTTTAAATTATGGGCAGCTTTGGGCAGATTATTTTTCCATCTCTGGTATTCTTCTGTATTTGTGAGCATAAAGTTAATTTTTTCGGCAATATGCGTAGGCTCATGATTTTCGATGAATGTTCCGATATGATAGTTGCTAATGATTTTTTCTATTTCGGGAAGTCGCGATGCAAGCACTGGAACCCCGGCATGGATATAATCGAACAATTTATTGGGCAGGCTGAAACGATAGTTGATATTAGTATCCTTATCCAAAGTAAGCCCAATGTCGGCATGCAAAGTATAGTGTATCAAACTGTCAAGAGGCTGCTTGGGGATAAAAAGCACTTTATCCTGTAATTTCAGCTTCTGCACCTGCTCTTTTAATTTTTCAATAACATCGCCACCTCCAATAATAAGAAGAATAGCATTTTCAACATATTGCATGGCTTCTACAGCTTCCTCGGCTCCCCTTTGCATGTTGATGCCGGCACCTTGCAGCAAAATAATTTTTTTATTTTCAGGAATACCCAATTCCTGTTTGCTTTTCAAAACGACAGGTTTCAATTGCGGCGGAATGTTTCGTATAACCTTTATTTTTTTTTTATATTCGTTACGGTACAGTCCGGCAATAGATTCATTTACCGTGATAATATCTGTTAAACGGGGAAAAATCCATTTTTCTATTCTTTTCCACACCTGCTGCACCCTTTTGCGGTGAACCAGCTCCGGGGTTTGTGTATAATATTCATGGCTGTCGTACACAAGAGGAATACGCTTCAGTTTGCTGACAAGAAAATTAGGAAGTAAAGTATCCAAATCATTGGATACCAATAATTGTACTTTTTGTGATAGCAGATAGAAAAAGAGCCGGATGTTATATTCAGCATAAAAGAACGGACCTTTTTCAAAAAGTAACCGAAATCTGTGGGTGCGATAGTTACGCTTTTCGAGGGTAAGACTGTCGGTTTTGCGTCTGCCTGCCAACGTAACATCAAATCCTGATTTCAGGAGGGTCTGGCAGGTTTTATCCACCCGACGGTCAGTAACTAAATCATTGGTAACCGATACGATGACTTTTTTCAAGTAAGGAATGTTTTATCAGCGAAGGTAAAAACTTTTTCAATGTATCTTTGCAAAGATAAAACGTTGCAAGGTCGGAATTAATATTTAGCAGATGAAGAAACTTAACAGCCTGGTTGTATTTGTCGCCCGGAACCGGAAACTTATTTTTAAAACATTAAAAATTGGTCTGTTGGTTGTTGCCTGCTTATTCATTTTCCTGTTTATTTTTCGGAATCCGCTGATACGTTTTGTTGCGGAACGAAAGATAAATTCCTTTAACAAACGGTATAATGCCGAACTTATGGTGGGTAAGATGGAATGGAAACTACTTTCACAGTTCGAATTGCAAAATATCAGTTTACGTCCACTTCATGGCGATACTTTATTAAAAATTAAACACCTCCAATTTCGATTAAGTGTGTGGAAGCTACTGCTTGGCAGGATAGCTTTCCATAAATTTGAAATGGAAGATACTTATCTTACCCTGATAAGGCACGATTCCATTACCAATTATTCCTTTCTATTGGGTAAGCCTAAAAAAGCAGATACAACGAAAAAATTTATTCCCGCCAGAAATTATGACCTGCGGTTTTACCGGCTTTTTGAAGCTGCTTTTGATAAGATTCCTTCGACAATGAAAATAAAAAATTTCAATGTGTCGTCAGTTGTGGGTAATTACGAAGTGAGTTTGCAGGTTGAAAATTTTTCGATCAACAACAGGATGTTTAAAGTTCCGGTTTGGGTAAGGGAGGAAGGCTACCAAAGCCGGTGGATTGTTGAGGGAAAGTTGGATGCAGGCGAAAGAATTGCTCATTTTAAATGGTACAGTTTGGGTGCCGGCAAGGTGGTAATACCTTATCTGCAGCATAAATGGAAAGCCGAAGTGGCTTTTGACACCCTTGAATTCATGCTTACTGAAAAAAAGTATAGTAATCATATTTTTACTTTTGAAAATACTTCCTCAGTAAAAGGACTTGAGATTTTGAACGATCGCATTTCCACCGAAAAGGTATTTTTTCAGCATATGTCGCTTAGCGGGATAGTGAATGTGGGGAAAAATTATTTTGAACTGGACAGCGCAACCCATGTTATTTTTAACCAACTGAATTTTAATCCTTATATTAAGTTACAATTACAACCTACCCGGCAAATTACCCTTAAAATTCACAAAAAGGAGTTTCCCGCTCAGGATTTGTTTTCTTCCTTGCCCAGGGGGCTTTTTACTAACCTGGAAGGCATACGCACCTCGGGAGGTTTGTCGTATAACCTTGATTTTTTTGTTGATTTAACCCAGCCGGATTCCGTTATTTTCAATTCGGCACTCAACCGACATGATTTTCATATTGAAAGTTTTGGTAACACTAATTTTACATATATCAACTCTTCTTTTCCCTATACGGCATATGAAAGGGGAGTACCTGTAAAAACTTTTGCCGTAGGTGCTGAAAACCCCGAATTTCGTACACTGGATCAGATGCCTTCTTACCTGAAAGATGCCGTTATGCTGTCGGAAGATGGTGAATTTTATTACCACAGGGGCTTTATTCCCGATGCTATCCGCAAATCTATCGCTACCAATATCAAACAAAAACGTTTTGCCCGCGGAGGTAGCACTATTTCCATGCAATTGGTGAAAAATGTATTTCTAACCCGTAATAAAACCATTGTCCGAAAAGTTGAGGAAGCTTTAATTGTTTGGCTGATAGAAAATAACGGATTATGTCTGAAGGACAGAATGTTTGAGGTATATCTCAATATTATTGAATGGGGTCCCCTGATTTATGGCGCACAGGAAGCCGCACAGTATTATTTCAATAAAGACGTCGGACAACTTACGCTTTCGGAAGCCATTTACCTGGCTGCCATTATTCCGAGACCCAAATCGTTTAAATATACTTTTGATGAGTTCGGGCACCTTAAGGAATACCTGCAGGGTTATTATAAGTTGCTTTCCGGTAAAATGCTGCGAAGAGAGATGATTACACAGCAGGAGCATGACGAACTTGTTCCCGATGTTGAGCTTACCGGGCCTGCAAAATTAATACTTCTGCCGGCTGATAGTCTTGCCCCGGTTAATGACTCTCTTCGGTTCGAAATTAATTATTCAGGCGACGAATTTTAATTTTTTTTGTAGCCAGCCGAAATTTTTAATTTTTAGATGATGCCTATTCACTGCCGGCATTGTAATGTCTGAAAAATTAACAATCAAAACGGCCAGAACTGATTGTCGAACCATATTTTTTCCTTCAGTTCTTCATCCAATTCGTGCAGAATTTTATGATGTCCTTTTTCCCATTCAGCTAAAAAGAGATACATTTCTTTTTCGTGAGGGTCGGTTGTTTCGGCTGCTCTTTTTGAATAGATTTCTATGGCACGGGTTTCCATGTCAATAGCTGCGGAAATAGCTGCCGCTTCAAATCCTGCCGCACTAATGTTTTTTTTGATAGCATCAGTAAGTACTTGTTCGGGCTCCTGCTCACTACCGTTAGGAACGGGCTTTTCAAATTTTCCACCTTTGGAAATAGAATTGTATTGCCGCGACAGAAATTCTACATGACTTTGCTCTTCTTCCGCCATCAATCCGAAGAATTTCTTTGTGTTTTCATCTTTGGTACCTGCAGCCACCTGTTCATAAAATGCTTTTCCCCTGCGTTCTAATAAAATTGCCGTTTTAAGAATGTCTAATGTTTTATTTGTGTTCATATTGCCGTATGTTATATTTTTAATTAACAAATGGCAAGCCTCTTTTGTTTTCATTAAAAATGCAAAAGAATTCTGAACTAATGCAAGAGAAGATAAATATAAAAAAGCGGTGTGCTATTTTACAAACCTTTACTTTTTTCGTTTATTTTTGATTCAATTTCTTTGAGCTGCTCAAACTTACCCACATCAAAAAAATCGTCGCCTGTATGGTCGTAAAGGCGGATAGAATAATCTTCGGCAAGACGTAAGTATGTATCAATAATTGAAAAAGTTCCGGTTTCGCTAATCAATGGAAAAATCGCAGGAGAAAGTACGTGGATACCGCTGAAAGCTAATTTTTTAATAACCGGACTCTTGGAAGTAATTGTTTTTATATGATGATTACGTACGTTTTCCCATCCACACAACTCGCCGTTGGCATTTGAATGAAAATACCTTGAAGAAATGCGTTGCTGAACGGCAAGGGTGGCAATCGGGCTATGTTTTACGTGAAAATCTATGAGTTTATCTAAGTTTATAGATGTTATTATATCAACATTGTGAAGTATGAAAGGTTCGTTGCCAGTGAAAAACCATGAGGCATTGAGTAAACCTCCGCCAGTATCAAGCAACTGGTTTCGCTCATCGGAAATGGCAATCTGCACTCCCGGAAATTTTTTGTTTTCGATAAACTCAATAACCTGTTTGCCAAAATGGTGTATGTTTATAATAATTGCATCCACCCCATAATTTGCCAGGTTGAGAATGGCACGTTCGAGCAGGCTAATGCCTCCGATTTCTATCAGGGCTTTGGGTTTGGTAAGGGTAAGCGGTTGCAGGCGTGTACCCAGACCGGCAGCAAGGAGCATGGCTTTCATGAGGTTGCTAATTATTAATCAGGTTATTGCTTGTTTGAATTTTGCTGGCTGAAATACATACGGGTTACAACTTTTTGCATTTCACGACGGATGATAAGTTCAGCCATTATTTCGTGTTTTTGGAAATCCGGAAAGTTTTTTTCTGCTTCTGAAAATGCGTTTTCATCCACATCAATCTGGTAAAGCAGTGACATCACCCTTCCGAAATCGCAGGCGACCAAATTGGCAAGTTGCATGCAAAGCTGTTGGTAAAGCTCGGAGTATGCAAAATATGTTTCGCCTGCAAAATGTATTTCAAGATCATATTTTCCAAAATCTTTCTGAATCTGCAGGGCAGTATCCCACATAATTTTTTGGTTTATCCGGTAAGGTTCAATATCAAACATGGTATTTAATTCATCTTTTTAACGGGCATTTTTTTGTGCAGGGTTTTACTCATGGTGTAAAATTACGGTAATAGCGTATTTTTGCAAAAGGTGTATTTCGAGTTGCTTGGCACAATAAACGGAGCGATGCTGCCCGCCAGTGCAGCCAAAATTTACCATCAGATTTTCAAACCTTCTGTGCATGTAGGCATCAATGCTTTGATCTACAATGGTAAATACATTCTGGAGAAAGTCAGTTACTTCTGGCAGCTTTTCAAGAAAGTTTATCACTGGCTGGTCGTTTCCCGTCAGGGCTTTATATTCGTCGTATCTTCCGGGGTTGGGCAATGCCCTGCAATCGAAAACGAAACCACCTCCATTACCGGTAGCATCGGCTGGAATGCCTTTTTTGTAGGAAAAACTGTTGATGTGCACTTTCAGGCTTTTGGAACCTGCTTTTTCAATATGTACGTCGCTGCTGATTTTTTCAATTATCTGACGCAAATAGGGCAGGAACAAAGGAAATTTGTCATCGCTAAGCAATTGCTGCAGGTTACGTTTGGCATAGGGCACGCTTTGCAGGAAAAGGGTTTTGCGTTCAAAAAAGCCACGAAATCCGTAACTTCCCATAGCCTGCATGATGCGGATGAGGACAAAAGCATAAAATCTCTGTTCAAACTTGTTTTCGGATATAGCCAGATGCTTGGTAAGGTGCTCAATATAAAATGCTAAAAGTTCTTTTCGCAGTCCGTCGGACAAATCGGCTTTGGCATCGTACAGTAGTGAAGCAAGGTCGTAAGGCAGTGCTCCTTTACGTCCTCCCTGATAATCAATAAAAAATAATTTATCATTTTGCACCATAATATTTCGTGATTGAAAATCGCGGTACAGGAAAAATTCTCCCGGGATTGTAAGCAGATAATTGCACAGTTTGCAAAAGTCTTCTTCAAGTAATTGTTCGTCAAAAGGGATGCCGGAGGGTTTCAGGTAATAGTATTTGAAATAATTGAGATCCCACATCATACTTTGTCTGTCGAAGGCATGACGGGGATAACACAGTGAGAAATCAAAACCACAGGCTCCTTTTATTTGAAAACCGATAAGGGCTTCGATGACTTTTTTATAGATGTCTTGTAACGTCTGCGGGTTTTTCTTCAATGTGGGAAGCAGAGAAAATAATGTTGTATCGCCCAGGTCCTGGATGAGATAAATATTTTCTTCCCGGTTATCGGCATACAGTTCCGGGACAGGCAGATTTAATTTCCGGAAATGATTTGTAAATGCTGTAAATGCAATATTTTCCTTATTGTCAGGATTGTATGCTCCGATAGCCAAAACGGTTCCTGCCGTAATACGATAATATTTCCTGTTGGAGCCTGAGGCTGGGAGCAGGGTGATGGTTTCGGCATATTGTCCGCTCCATGTATGGAATAGTTGTTGTAACTGTATTTCTTTCACCTTAAAAATGATGTTTTATTCCCGTATTATGTTGTAGTTTCCATTGGAATACAAACGGATAATTTTAGATGGTTTTGTCCTGTTAATGTTGCTCTGCTGGAGGTTAACTATGTAATTCACTCCTTTTTTTATAGAATCGGAAACCTGGCTGAACAGGGCAGGAGGTGGTTCGGTGCTAAGGTTGGCAGAGGTGGAAACAATGGGTTTCCCGAAACGACGGATAAGCGACTGGCAAAATTCGTGTTTTATGATGCGGATTGCGATGGTTCCGTCTGCTGCAATAACGTTGGAGGCTAAGTTTTTTGCTCCGTCATAGACAATGGTTAAGGGCTCGTCCACCTGGTTGGTAAGATCGTAAGTAATAGAGGGCACGTGGGTGATGTAGTTTGCAAGTTTATCAAAATGGTCGAGAAGGATAATAAGGCTTTTGCTTTCGCTTCTTCTTTTAAGGCGGAAAATTCTTTCAACGGCTATGGGGTTGGTAGCATCACAGCCAATTCCCCATATGGTATCGCAAGGATAAAGCAATGTTCCACCGGTTTCAAGCACCTGAAGTGAATTGCTTACTTCGAGGTTTATTTCTTTGGTGTGCATGGCAATTGTTGTAATAGTTGTTCAATTTCGATAGTTTCAGCACAGTTGAAATGACCTTCGGGACATTGTTTTTTACCGTGTAATCCACAAGGGCGACAAGGTAATTTTTGTTGTGTCTCAATAACTACGGAATTCTGCGAAAGTGGACCGAAGCCAAATCCAGGTATAGTAGAACAAAAAATAGCTGCGACATTGGCGTTAACGGCAGAAGCCAGGTGCAGGGGCGCTGAATCGTTAACATAATTCATAACTGCATTTTGCATTAATGCCGCCGATTGCAAAAAACTCAGTTTGCCGGCAAGGTTTACGATTTTGCTATCCGGATTGTCAGTAATGATTGATTCGCACAAAGTGTAATCGCTTTTTGACCCGAGTAGATATATCATGTAGGTATTATTCAGGCTGCGGACAAACTGTATCCATTTCCCGGCGGGAAATTGCTTGGTGAACCAGAGCGACGCTGGAGCAATACAGATATAAGGTGTCTGCCGATATGTTTTTACGTTTTCAACATCTTGCGGAGTAGGGTATAAACGTATAGAGAATTGTGTTTTACCAGTGAAACTTTCAACCAAAAGCAGATTCCTTTCGGTTTCGTGCAGGGTATTTCCCCCTTCCAAAATGTTGTGTTTTACTTTTATGGAAAAAAATTCTGAAAAAGGATTTTTATCAAAACCTACTGATACCCGGCTTCTGGAAAATGCGGTAAGAAAACCCGATGCTGCAAAACGCTGAATATTAACGATGAGGGTATATTTGTTTTTCCGTATCTTCCGGAACACTGAATACAGATTACGGTATTTTTTTTTAGATTTATCCCAGATAATTACTTCGTGTAAAAAAGGATGTCCCCTAAAAACGTTTTCAATTCCTTTTTTCAGTAAAAAGTCAATCCCGGCTTCCGGAAAACGTGAATGAAGGGCTTCCAGCACAGGTGTTGCAAGGATAACGTCGCCTATAGAGGCAGTTTGTATGATGAGTATTTTTTGCAATATTACAGGTTTTACACGGCTACACTGAACTCGCGAAGGGCATTATTGAGAGATGTTTTCAGATCGGTGGAAGGTTTTCGCTGTCCGATGATGAGAGCGGCAGGTACCTGAAACTCGCCGGCAGGATACTTTTTGGTGAACGAACCGGGAATGACAACCGAACGTGAGGGTACAATATTTTTGTATTCCACAGGGGTGTTACCGGTAACGTCAATAATTTTTGTGGAGGAGGTTATCACCACATTGGCTCCAAGAACAGCTTCTTTTTCTATGTGCACACCTTCTACTATGATGCAACGCGAGCCAATAAAACAGTCGTCTTCAATAATGACGGGAGTAGCCTGAATTGGTTCCAGTACACCACCAATACCTACTCCGCCGCTCAGGTGTACGTTTTTACCGATTTGCGCACAGGAGCCCACCGTTGCCCAGGTATCTATCATTGTCCCTTTGTCAACGTAAGCGCCGATGTTTACGTACGAAGGCATCATCACCACGCCAGGGGCAATGTAAGCTCCGTAACGGGCTATGGCATGCGGAACCACACGAACACCTAAATCTGCATAACCAGTTTTCAATGGTATTTTATCGTGAAACTCGAGCAAACCGGAATTTGAGGTTTCCATTTTCCGGGTGGGAAAGTACAGGATTATCGCTTTTTTTATCCATTCGTTTACCTTCCAGCCTCCGTTTACAGGCTCTGCCACCCGTAACAATCCTTTGTCAAGTTGCTCGATGACAGAAGATATAGCCGAAAGTATTTCTTTATTTTTCAATAATTTACTGTCGTTCCAGGCGGCTTCTATCAGTGGAGTGAGGTTTTCCATGCTTGTGTTACTTATCCTGTCCAAAATTAAAAAGAAATTGCCACCTGACCTATTTTCGATGGTTATTTTATACTTTTGCGCCACTAAAACCATAATTTTGGCACGAATACTTGCTATTGACTACGGACAAAAACGTTGCGGCATAGCCGTAACTGACGAAATGCAATTGGTTGCTAATGCTCTTGATACCATTGCAACTGCCGGATTGATGGATTTTTTGAAAAATTACTGTATGATGGAAAAGGTAGAACTTTTTGTAGTGGGAATGCCTAAACAAATGAACAATAAGCCTTCCGAATCGGTTAAATACATCATTCCATTTGTTAAACAGTTGCATAAAAATTTTCCTGAAATAGCAATTGCTGAAATGGACGAACGATTTACATCGAAAATGGCATTTCAAACCATGATTGATGCCGGGCTGAAAAAAAAAGACCGGCAGAATAAGGCTTTGGTTGACAGGATAAGCGCTACCATATTGTTGCAGTCGTACATGGAAATACATGAAAAATTTAATAAATAAAAAATAAAGTATAAAATATGATATTACCCATTGTAGCCTTCGGACACCCGATATTACGAAAGAAAGCGCTGGACATTACTCCCGACTACCCGGAACTTGAACAGCTTATTGCTAATATGTTCGACACTATGCATCTTTCTGACGGAGTAGGACTGGCTGCACCCCAGGTTAACCTTTCTATTCGTTTGATTGTGCTTGATGCTTCGCCGTACAGCGAAAAATATCCCCATCTGAAAGACTTTCGCAAAGTGCTTATCAATCCCTCTATTATAGAGGAATGGGGAGAAGAATTATCAATGAACGAAGGTTGCCTGAGCATACCCGATATCCATGAAAATATACTACGCAAGCCTAATTTGCGACTCCGGTACCAGGATGAAAAATTTCAATCCCATGAAGAAGAATTTGATGGTAATGTTGCACGGATCATACAGCATGAATATGACCATCTGGAAGGCATTTTGTTTGTTGATAAACTGCCTTCTATTAAAAAAATGATATTGCAACGCAAGCTCAGCGACATCTCAAAGGGGCTGATAAAAGTTTCGTACCGGATGATATTTCCTTTACAAAAGAAAAAATACAGATAAAAAAATTACTATGTATAAAAAAAATTTCCAGTGGGTTTTGATTATTGCCGCAATGGCTTTTATAATAGCAGCCTGTAGCTCACAGAAAGATAAAATGAACAACGAAATAGCCGACCTGGAAAAAGTGTTACGAAACGACAGTAGCGGACAACTGATTGTTTCGAAAGGAAATGAACTTTCGGAGAAATATATCGCTTTTTCGCGCGCCAATGCGCACGACAGCCTTGCACCCGAATACCTTCTTCGTGCCGCAAAGGTTTATATGAACATCCACCGTGCCGAAGATGCGGTCAACCTGCTCGATACCCTGATGCAAAAATATCCTTCTTTTAAAAATTTGTCCGAATGTTTGTTTTTGCAGGCTTTTATCTGTGAAAACTCATTGGGTCAGTTAGGAAGGGCTAAAGATAAGTATTTTGAATTTCTGCAAAAATATCCTGAAAGTGAATTTGCCGACGATGCAAAGGCTGCTATTGAACTGTTGGGAAAATCGCCCGAAGAGATAGTGAAGGGCTTTGAAACAAAGAAAAAGTAGAGGCAGTTTGGGCGTTTTTTTTATTTATTGTGCCTTTGATGTTTCTTTAAATCCATTTTACATCATCTTGGATATATTTAGCCTTATCTTGAATGGATTTTGGCTCATCTTGAATTCATTTTGAAACATTTTGAATAGGTTTTGGATGTTTATAAAGACATAGTGGCAGATTTCAAATAGGTTTTGGAATAAGTGAATAGATATTAAAACATTTCAAATTGATTTTAAAACTGTTCAAATAGGTTTTAAAATTTGTCAATTGATTTTAGAACTGTTCAAATTGATTTTGGAATTTGTCAATAGTATTTAGAACATTTTGAATAGATTTAAGATGATTTTGAATCAATTTTAGAACATCTGAATAGGTTTTGGATGTTCACAAAGACATAGTGGCAGATTTGAAATAGATTTTAGAACATTTTGAATGGATTTAGCTTTATCTTAAATGGATTTGTGCCCATTTTAAATGGATTTTGCCATTTTCTGAATAGAAATTATTTTTTTCTGAATCCGATATGGGATAGCCTTGTTGGGGATTGAAACCCTGAGAGGGATATTTTCATCATTTTAAATCTGTTGCATGACATTTCAGTTGAAACTCATCATTCGTTTAAAAAAATCTATGTGTTGTAAAGAAAAAAAGAGACATTTTTAATCAAAAGAATTCCTCGGGGCTTGCCCCAGGGTCATTCATTCTTACACAAAACTTAAACGTAAAGCTTTCGGTTTATAACATCAACGGACAATTAACAAATGTTTTGCTGGATAAAATGATGGAAAAAGGAAATCATCGAATAAACTGGAATGCTACAGAAAAACTAATGCCAGGTGTCTATCTGTTAAAATTAGAAACCGGGAACACCGTAGAGACTACTAAAGTGATAGTTAAGTAAACCACTTCAAAAAAGAAAATAAAGTTGTAATTATCCCAGATTTGTCATTTAAACTCTGATAATTTGATGTACTTTCTAATGACGGATTTGGGATTATTTGATTGAAAAGGAACCTCCACCGTGAGACCTTTTTTTTCAGTGGTAGAAAATACGTTTTTAGCAACTTAACAGAATTGGTAGAAATGCCCTGAAACATAGATAGCGGAAGCTGAAAAACTGGGACAATAACTTAAACCCGGATCCGTATTTAAACTTTGATAATTTGAAGTATCGTATCCTTATGGTGTAATAATTGGAAGATATTGCCAATATGATGGCACAGAAAGTTCTTCAGGCGGCACTGCTTTTTCCCAATGTAGTAAAGATGGCCTCTAAACAAGGTGTTCTGAGAGCCAAGGAAGTGTACGACAATCTCAAGCATCGTTTCTCAGATAGTAAACTTTCAGAAATTATTACCAACAATACGGAAACCAAGTAGTTGAGAAGGATAGTTTTTTAATGGGTCAATTAATGGTAATGAGGCAGTGGGCTTGGCTCTTTACTTTTTACAATATAACCATCTTATTTTTATAACTATCCTGTCTCATTTTATATCTTATAAAGTCTATGCCTGTAGGACAAAGTTTTTTCACTATGCCTGCTTTGCATCTTTAATACAAAACATTTGCCCTAACAGGATAAATTCATCCGCCAGGCAAGTTAAAAACCTTCAGGGTAGGTATTGTTGGCCTGATTTACCTGTATTCATAATAACATGAAAAATTATTCACAAAATTTCATGCAATACACAACTGGTCTTAATACATATTAAATTTTAACTTTGTACTTGGATTTTTCTACCCTAGAAGATTAGAATAACTGCCATAATTTATTACTATACACTGGTTAATAAAAACTTATAACTTTATTATATGATTAAAAAATATACATTTATATTCTTGATTATAATAATAGTAATCTCATTAACAGTTTATTTTTTAATAGAATTAAATATATCAGGGGATAATAACAAAAATTCAGTAAAAAGTAACTATAGCTATACTGTTGAAAATAAGATAATAATACTTGATAAAAATAATGAGTCATATGTATCCGGTAAAAAAGAACCATATAACAAAAAATACTATGATTCATGTTTCAGATTGTCTGTTAACTATTTTCATAAAAACCTTGATTCAGCAGAAATTATTCTTAATCGTATGTTACTACAGTCCAGGTCTGAAAATAGTAAATATGGTATGACTCTAGCATATGCCGAATTAACAATTAATAATGCAGAAAAAGGAGAAATAAATAATGCTTATAACTGCCTTGAAAAAGGCTACCTTGCTTATGACGGACTTTGTGTACCCAAGTTATATGCTTTTTTAAATCTATCAGAAGGTTTTTTAAACTATAAGGCAGATAATTATTATGAAGCTTGCCAAGCTATTTTCCGGGCCTATAAGATATATGAAACATTAAAAGATGAACATTGGATGTCAAAATGTAATTCATTGTTAAGTCTGCAGTTTTATCAACTTGCAGATTATGATAACGCAATAAAATATCTCAGAAAAGTCATCAAATATGAAGAAAAAACCAAGAGTTATAGAAGTCTATGTGCAGATTATCAGAACATGGGAATGTTTATGGTGTATAATAGCTCTTACGATTCTGCTAATATATATCTTAACCGTTCTATTGCTTTACTAAAGAAAGTACCTAGTTTAATGGTTTTAGCCGCAATTTATGAAATAAAAGGAGAAATGTTTTCAAACCAAAAAAAGTTTGATTCAGCAATATATTATCTGAATAAAGCCAAAGAAATTGCATTCCAAGCCAAAGATAATTTTAGGTTTGTATCTGCATCTTATGATCTTGGAAATATAGCCCAACAAAAATCTGATTTAAATTTAGCCGGTCTTTATTACTTACAAGGTGTGGATTTTGCAAAAAAGTATGGTTTAAAAGATTTGACACTTGAAGGATATAAGGAACTGTCTACCATTGCCTATAGATATGGAAATCTACAAAAGGCCTATGATTACAATAACAAATATCTGGAATTACGGGAAAAAGACGCAAAGGATAAAAATGAATCTATTGCAAAGAGCCTGGAAATTCAGGAAATATATGAAAAATATCGCAAGAAAATACTGGTAGAACAACAAATTCAGCAATCACAGCTTAAAATATCCCGGAGATTTGTACTTATTCTTTGCATATTACTTATTGTTTTGATATTGTTTATTATCTATTTTGTCAAATGGGCAAAACTTCGTCATAAGCAAATAATTATGGAAAAACAGAATTTGAATGCTCAAATAGGAGTAAAGAAAAAAGAACTTTCCGTTATTCTTATGGAACAAACCAAAGATTCTGAACAAATTAATTCATTTTTAAAAGAGCTAAACGAAAAACTTGCTTCATTGCCGGAAGATAATCAAAAGAATATTTATAAATTAATTAATCAGCTTAAAAATCAGCAAGATAAAAAAATATGGGAAGAGTTTGAAATCCGTTTTAAAAATGAAAATGAAATTTATTTTAATGCATTAAAAAATGTTTGCCCGGTCCTTACTCCTGCAGAAATAAAAATATGCCTCTTATTACGACTTAATATGTCAACAAAAGACATTGCTACCATACTTTTTAAATCAGAATCTTCTGTTGAGGTTGATCGTGCAAGAATCAGAAAAAAATTAGGTATAACTAACCAAAATATTAGCTTAACAGATCATTTGTTAACTATAGGCTGATTCGTAGATCTTCCTACTGAAATTACACTAATAAGCTATTTATTGTTGTATGTCTGCCCATTGCTATGGCACTCAATCAATAATAAATACTTAGTTATATGGTATTTATAAAATCAAAAAATTTTATTTGCTAAGGTGCTTATATATGTGTTTTGCTATGTATGTGCTAAGTTCAAATAATTCCATATTTAAATAATTCCAAATATTTTTGGTTTTCGATTTAAATTCTGAAATGAATCATTTTAATAATGATGAATTTTATTAAAAATATTAATAGATTATGAAATATTACCGATATTCGTTACAAAACTTTATCTGCATAAGAGGCCCATGCCATTATATAATTTTTAATCATAACAAGTTTTATTAATTATTTAAATAACATATACATATGAAATATTTTTTTTATCTTGGTATTAATATTATAATATTTTTTTTATTATGCTTATATGGGCCAGCATTAAAAGCCCAAACATATACAGAAACTAATGATTTAACCGGAAATACTACTTTATTTCTAAAAAAATCAAATGGTAAAGTCGCCCAGGCTAACTTTTTTAACAACCATAGTGTTTCAAATATATCTGTTGATGGCTATAAAAAATGTAATGATAATTCTTATAAACTAAATAGTGTAAAAAGCAGTAAAGAATCATATATAGTTAAATTAAGCTGTGATTTCTTTCCTAAAAGTAACGCATTAACAAGTAGTGAAGGTACATACTATTTTGACAGATGGAATTTTGACACATTATTTTTTTCGGAAACCGTATTACCGGAAGGTATTTATGATATTGTTTTACAATCTTCCAGTCCTGTATTTGCAAACATTATTTTACATAATTTTATAATTGACAGAAACATTGATACAATTTTATACTTCAACAACTATGCTACTGATACAATTTTTTTTGAAGGACGAGATGAAAACAATCAACCATTGATATCACTTGATAATAATGATTTTATTTTTATCCTTGAGTTTCCTCAAAATTTAAATCAAGAATGGTTAGCCATGTCTTATAATGATTATCCGTTAAATTATATACTTGCATCTGAAACAGATTCGCAATATAACTTAAAATGTGGCCAAGTAATAATAAACGACGAAAAAGTTTATCTTATGTCTTTCCCAAAACTACAGGGAATTTCAGCAGATACTATTTTAATAAACGATCCTGATTCTTATAATATTGCTAATTATGTTCTCAGACCTTCCCCCGCTGCCAGTGATATGTATATTAATACTATGACTGGATGGCTTTTTAAAGAAGAAGATGGAAGTCCTGCTTCCATTGGACTTCGTGATGATACCCAGACCGGATTTGTTTATAATGGTTCAGATACAATAAAAATGTATTTAAATAATAACATCAATGAAGAAGACCGTTGCTCGATGGGAGGCGGTTTTACGTTTTGGGAAGATATTGATGATTATGATCATTGGATGATGGTAACGCCTCAGCATAATTATGTTTACGAGGGAAATTCGGTTGCATTGAGTAATTTTTATCCTCCATTTCCGGCTGATTATGTATCTCAGAATAATGATTTAAGGAAATTAGGCTTTAATGCCCCTTTTATCTCTGTAAGCGGATTGAATAACCTCTCTGGAAATTATATGATACTTCCTGATATTGAGTTTAAAGGACAGTATGGAGAACAACGAAAAACGGACATCTACAGGAGTACTTATTCTTTATTACATAACGACCAAATAATTATCAATGATACTGCCTTTAAATTTGAGCCATATTTCCCTTCAGAAGGAGGAATTTATACCTTAAACATTGAAAACACAAATTATGTTCTTGACAAAATGGCTGGTAATATATCACTTCGAATGGATTTTAATCTAGATATGCCGGATGCAAATTCTCCGAAATTTACCTCTTTTAAAATATTGACAGAAGATCATAAAATTAGTGAATTACTGACATCTGGAAAATATGCCACAATGGAATTTACGATTTCTGACTTTCCTTTACCATCTGGAGGAGGTGATGCTAAAAAAGCAACAAATAAAAATTTAAATAATGATTCAAAATTACGGATTAAAGAGGGAATAAATTCAGTTCATTCTTATTATAAATCGTATAATTCCATAGAATGGATAGAGCTACCTTTAATTGAACAACATTCTTTATTCGATTCATTAGTTTATGGTAATTATTTTGTAAGCAATCTTAGCCAAGCCATCGCAAACGTTACAGACTCTGTTTTTTTCGATATAAAGATTGAAGCAATAGATTCTTCTGGCAATGCCTCTGCTCAGATCTGGCACCCTGCATTTTTAGTAAAACCAGATGGTGTAGGGATCAATGAAAATAAAATCCATAACGGAGAAACGACATTACAAATTTATCCTAACCCTGTGAACGATAACAGCATTATATCTTTTAATCTTACACAAAACTTAAACGTAAAGCTTTCGGTTTATAACATCAACGGACAATTAACAGATGTTTTGCTGGAAAAAACGATGGAAAAAGGAAATCATCAGATAAACTGGAATGCTACAGAAAAACTAACGCCAGGTGTTTACCTGTTGAAATTAGAAACCGGGAGCACCGTAGAGACTACTAAAGTGATAGTTAGGTAAACCACTTCAAAAAAGAAAATAAAGTTGTAATTATCCCAGATTCGTCATTTAAACTCTGATAATTTGATGTACTTTCTAATGACGGATTTGGGATTATCTTTCTTACAAACATAAAAACAAAGGTAAAACGTAAAATTAACACCCAAAATCATGTTCTTATTTATCGTAATGACATTGATCTTATAGTATTTACAGATGAGTTTCTTGAGCTTTTTTAAAATGTACGGAAGTCAGGAAAAACTCGAAGAGGAGTTTTTGCGTTTTATTTTCCGCTTGCTTTTTCCGCAGCGTTTATTCTATTTTCCTACTTGAAAATCAATTTTTTAAGGAACGGCTAAGTAATTTGTTATACTTCCTAAAAAGAAATTTTTGAAAAAATTTTTAATTTCCAGAAACTTCCAAGTACCCTATTATATTGCAGTTACTTAAAAAATAAGTTATTTTTCAATTGCCTGCATTTTTCTGAGAAATTGTATTCTCTTTTCGGGTGTAGAGATGATATAAAGATAAGGCTCTTCAGCATTTTTTGATTTCAGCGTCCGTTTTACTTCTTTAATGCCGGAAATGATTTCATTAAAATCGTTGTTCGACGACAGCGCCTGCATCACTGAGTTAGAATAACTAAAGAAATACCAAATCGAAGGGCTGATTTCAAGATAAATTGTAAAAACATCCCCTGTACGACGTCTTCCGAGTTCGATATACCCGTTTACGTATTTGTTTACTGATACTTTGCCTATATTCATGATGCCTATGGAACCTGCGGATACAAAGGAACGTATTGCCGGATTCCAGGTAAAATGAAGATCAGTAAGTAACAAAGTATGATTAAGTCCCTGCGGCATTTTTTTAATACTGCCAAAAAGGGAGATGTCGTTAAGAACCTTTTGCGCTTCCTCTTTTCCTATGAACGTAGCAATTCCTTTTGCAGTAAGGCTAGCTGTAAGATTCAAACCGTTAAGATTTGCCGATTCGAGGTCATTTTGCATTTTTTTTAAGGCATTATCGGCAAAGAAGAAGTCGAGCGACATCATACTTTCCACAGCCGTTGAATCGGCTATGGTAAAATTGCGGATTCTTCCGAAATTCCTGATTTTTACCTGTGCCAGATCGGATAAAAGCTGTTGGGGCCCTTCGCCATACAAAATACATCTTTCGCGATTAAAACTCATATAATTTCCACCGGCAGCAGGATTTTCGAGCCGTTCGGGTGCCGCAAGGCGATATTCATTGAATGATTTATCAAAAGTAAGCGTACCTGATGTAGTAAAAAGAACGGAGTCAGGATAAGCCCCGGCGAATGCAAAAAACCGGGGATAAATCGTGCCTTCGGTCTCCGAAAACATCACCGAAGTATTCAATCTTTCCCCTTTTAAATTGGTTAGTGGGTATTGTAAAGGAATCTGGATATTTTTAGGGTTAATTTTCGCAATGAATTTTACCCATTGCTGTCCTGATGACGAGCAATCGTGTTTGATACGGAAGCCTCCATCGAAAGTAAATGTTTCGCTTGCCGCATTAAGATGTATTTTCCCGGCAAAGTCGAAATCGTTGCTGAGCGTAAAATGTGCAGAATCGCTGACATTTGCAATACCTACGGTTTGTTTTGTAATGCTATCGTAAAATATTTCGGTAAATAAAACGGGCTGTGCCTGCTGGTTTTCGTCAACATAATCGGAATAGCCCTTGGCTTTATAACGCATACGGGAATAAACGGATACATCGGCATTGTAAATGGTATGGTATTTTGTAGTGCGGTTTGCAAGAACAAGGGCATCTTTTAGTTCCTTCATTTTTGCTTTTTTGAGAATGGTTACCTGTCCGCGGGCGGGGAAAATAGCAACATCGGCAACCCTGATCAGTTTCACATCTTCTGCAAAAATAATATTATCCTTTAAGTTGTAACGAGCTCTGAAACAATAAAATGACAAAGAATCCTGATTAGGATGTGTGGAAATGAATTCAGAGCCCTTCAGGTTAGCATCTGCCAGTTGAGCGGGCGACATATTGTCAATTCCCTGTATCCTTTCGCTAAAGTTGTTGATAAGTTCCACTTCGCTTTTATCCATCAGCCAATCGAGTTGGTCCATAAAACAAATATACTGATTTACCGGGAATTCCACTTTTGAGCCTGTTCCGGTATTTCTAAATTCTCCCCTGCGTTTTTCAAAATCAATATGAGCTTTGTAAATATGGGTTGTAAAAGCCAATTCGTTCAGGTCAATTGTTTTCAACCGGAAATCAGTAGTATCAGAATCGAATGTATGGTGCTTAAAAACAAATCGTTTCGATTCCATTTCCGCATCGTTAAAACTGAGTGTTCCTTTTCCGCTTAATCCGGTTGATGACAAATGAATGCTTCCGTTCAGAAGAGTACTGTCGTTATAAACAACTATAGGCTTAGCTTTTATTGAAGTAATGGTCATTCTATCGGAATAGGGTTGCCAATGGAAGAAAGCATTGGTAGCTCTCGCCAGGGGATATTCCACTTCTGAAGGATGCGGGTCGAGGTTAAATTTTTTAATCTGTGCATTAGTCGAATCGGGGAAAAAGATATATGGAGTTGCTTCACTTACCGAACCTAAAAATTTCAAAGTTCCGTTTCCCTTCAACCCTTCATTGCTCAGAGTTATTTTTGAGTAAAATATACCTTTGCCATCATAAACCGGAAGCCCTTCTGGAGGTGTTTCTTTAAAAAATCCCAACGAAAAATCTTTCTGTACTTTTAAAGGTTCTACGATGTCGGGGAAAATATCCGCCGACACAAGGAACCCGTTAAATTCAAGTCCATCGGTAGTAAAATTGGCAAGGCTATCAATAGTAAACGGGTTTACATGGTAATAAAATTTGTCCTTATTATATACGCCATTTTGAATATTTTTTCGGTTATAATATGCGTAAGATTCGGTTTTACTGTTAAATACAGGGTAAATAGGATAAGATTTTACGCTGGATTTGTTATTGGGATTATCAATGAGCAAGTCTCCGCTCAGGTCAGCAATTACCGTTTTTACTTTGACAAGGGGATATTCACCTTCTTTATTTTTTACGGTATCATGTACGGTAAAACTAAGAGAGTCAATCGTGGGCAAATTAAGTTTGAATTTATCGTATTCGAAAGAGCATTCATGGGCAAAAAAATCAAAATACCCGGCATGTACACGTCCGGTAAAAATAAAATCCCTGTTTTTTTTAAGGGTAATCTGCTCGTTCACAGGATAAATAAATACCCGTTGCGAATCACTGAGTTGTACTTCGGGCACACCACGAATAATCAGATCGAAATTATCCATTGAAAGCGTAGCATTGGGCTGGTTATTTACAACCGAATAAAACCGTATTACATCATAATCCGTTTTTTTAGTTTTCGCTTTCAGGTAATTAAACATACGGGGCTTTAAGCTCACCCTATCCGATTCACTGTTATAAATAAGGAACCCTTTCCCCGTTAGCTGAATAAGCATACCCTGCACCTGTACATGAGGTTTTTTCAGGTAGTCGCTAAGTTCGTATCCATAAAACTCGGTAGTTCCAGTTGCTTCCGAAAATTTATACAAAGAATAAAGTGGATTTACTTCGTCAATGCCCTGTAATTTGTCGAAACGGGGCTCAGAAAAATAGTTTGAAGATTCAAAGGCGGCTTCACCGGTTTTTTTTATGCCTTTAATCATTTCAAAGTCAATTTTATTTTCATCCATTTTCCAATTCATGGATTCGAAATACATATCCATTTTATGAAACGAATCGAAAAAAGGACTGATGGCAAGCCCGTCTTCGTTTCGGGTAAAGGAAAGATGCTTTTGCATATCGTTGTAGCGCATCACCAAACCCGGATGATGGATGGAATCGTTTTCAAAATATAACGAAATGGAGGCATGATCGGCTAAAATTTTGTCGCTTCGGATAATAAACCTTTCTGACCCGGCTCTGGCAAAAGGCTTGCCATTCCTGGTAAAAGTGATTACTGCAGGTTCTTCGTAGGTGCCGCTTCCAACAATCCGCGCACCTTCCATGGTAAAGCCGCCGGTATAATCAATACCTTTAAAAATTCCGGAAATACTTATCGTTTTTTTGTACGAAACAAAGCGGGGAAATGTAGCTTTTTCTTCGGTATTTCCGGATAACATTTTTTCGGTCAGGCTCCCTATAAGGGGCTTAGAAAAAAATTTCGGATAATTAAAAAGAACTGTATCCGCAGTGAAACTTGCAAGTTTGAGGTTTAGTTTGTAAACATCCAGTTCAGCATACACGTCTTTCAAACCGGCTCTGCTCCAATTAATCATACCGCCCTTGCCTACCCATAAATCCTTGCCTGGATAAAAAACACCGCTTGTTTTATAAATAACTGAGCTATCATTATTTGTAATACAGACAAGATCGAGAGAAGGAAAGTAAACACGGGTCAGGCTGTCGAAAGAATAAAAGTAAGCATTGGTACGACAAATCCATTGCATATTTCCTGCATTGTATATTTTTTTATTTTTCGACAGCAAGCGGGTACTCTCAAGGTAATTCATAAAAGCCGTGTAGCTTTTGCTGTTTATGGTACTTTCAAGCCCGCGGTTCCATGCGTCCATACTGCTATCGGGCTGACCGCTCATAACCAGAGCCGTATAGGATGATATATATTCTGTAAACTGCGGGTACGCTTTCATCCTATTTTTCAACATGAGGTTGGAGGTGTTGTACACGCGGGTACGCTGGTTTTCTGTTATCTTTCCGCCATTCCAGGCTTCGGTAAATTTTCTAAGCGATTTTTTGGCTTCAGGTTTAAAATTCGGATTCACCTGGTCGAAAAAGGCATTCAGTTCATGGATAAATTTCACCGAATCGGGGGTAAAAGTAGCGGGAAGCTGGGCGTTTGCAATACCAATTCCGGCTAAAAATGCAACTAATAACAAAAAACGGGCGATTATTTTTGGCATAGATTATCGGTTTAATGTACAATGAACGGCAGCCCAATCGTTTTTTGTATGATAAAAATCAATTTTCAAATTATTTTTTGTGGCTTCTGCTTCAATTGCGGCTATGTCGTTCTGATAAAAACCACTCATCAGTAAAATGCCTCCGTTTTTAAGACTGCCAGCATATTTTGCCATGTCGTTTAGTAAAATATTGCGGTTAATATTTGCAAAAACGACATCATAAACATTTTTTGTAAGCAGATTTGCATCGCCTAATGTTGCTTTTATTTTGCTCCGATGGTTGTTGTTTATATTCTCCAAGGTATTGTTATAAGCCCATTCATCGTTGTCAATAGCATCCACCGAATGGGCTTGCCTTTTTTCGGCAAGAATGGCAAGTATGCCTGTTCCACAGCCCATATCTAATATATCTTTATCTTTCAGCTGCATAGAAAGTATTATCTCTATCATCAGGGAAGTGGTTTCATGGTGAGCCGTACCAAACGACATTTTGGGTTCAATAATAATTTCCAATCCGGCTTCCGGCTTTGAAGGATGAAAAGGCGCCCTGACATAGCATTGACCTGCAATAGTTACCGGTTCGTAATTACTTTCCCAAACCTGGTTCCAGTTAATGTCTTCAAGTTGCTTCCACGAAAAACGACATTGTACATTATTGGTAAATAATGTTTTCCGTATGGTATTTTCATCAAACAGGCGTGAGGGAATATACGCCATAAAACCGGAATCGCTTTCGGCAAAACTATCGAAGCCTATTTCCGCCAGATAAGCCATGGCTATTTCCGGTTCGGAGCAGATAAACTGTACTTCTGTATATTCCATTGACCTATTTCAGCCATTTATCGAGCCATCCGAAAAAGGTTCGTTGCCACAACACCCCATTCTGTGGGTGAAGAACCCAATGATTTTCATTGGGAAAATAAAGCATCTGCGCAGGCACACCTTTGAGAATAGCTGCATTAAATGCACTCATTCCCTGCGTTGAAGATATACGGTAATCTTTTTCTCCGTGAATTATTAGGATAGGAGTATCCCAATTTTGCACAAAACGATGGGGAGAGCTGGCATAACTGCGTTGTGCCGTTGCATTGGTTTTATCCCAAAACGGACCACCAAGGTCCCAGTTTACAAACCACATTTCCTCTGTTTCAAGATACTGGCTTTCGAGGTTAAACATACCATCGTGTGCAATGAATGCTTTAAACCGTTTGTTGTGGTTACCCGCAAGCCAATAAACCGAAAAACCACCATAACTTGCACCTACGGCTCCCAATTTATCGCCATTTACAAAAGGTTCTTTTATCATGGTATCAATTGCCGAAAGGTAATCTTGCATATTTTGTCCGCCATAGTCTCCACTGATTTGCTCAAGCCATTCTTTGCCAAAGCCGGGTAGCCCGCGACGGTTGGGCGCAACAATGATATACCCGTTTGCAGCCATTATCTGGAAGTTCCAGCGATACGACCAAAACTGGCTTACAGTACTTTGTGGTCCGCCTTCGCAATACAATAAAGTCGGATATTTTTTCTGGGGATTAAACTGGGGAGGGTAAATTACCCAGGTCAGCATATCTTTATTATCAGTAGTTTTTATCCAGCGTTTTTCCACTCTTCCCATACTAAGTTGTGAAAGAAGCTCTTTATTGGTAAAAGTGAGCTGGGTTTCTTTGCCATCAGCAGAATTAACCGCGAAGATTTCTGTAGGCATACTCATGCTTTGTTGCATTCCGATAAGGGTACTTCCTGCAACAGAAACATTCAGATAGTTATGGACTCCGTCGGTGAGTTTTTTAATTTTACCCGATTTCAGTTCGAGACGATAAATTTCGTCGGTAGCCTGCCAATCGCTGATAAAATAGATTTGTTTGTTATCATCGCTCCATGCAAGATTATTCGCATTTTGGTCAAAATTTTTGGAGTAATCCGTCATAGTTTTGGAAGCAAAATCATACACCATTAATCGTTGTTTATCCGACTCATATCCATCACGTTCCATACTTTCCCATGCTATTTTTTTCCCATCAGGCGAAAAAACAGGGTTCAGGTCGTAACCATTCATGCCTTCAGTAAGATTTATTGTAGTTTCCGTAGCTAAATTATAGATATAAATATCTGAATTTGTGGAAAGAGCGTATTCCTTTCCCTGTTTTTTCCTGCAGGAATAGGCAATACTTTTTCCATCGGGACTCCAGCAAATCTGCTCCATGCCTCCGAAAGGTTTTAAAGGTGATTCCCATGGTTCAAATTTCATAATATCAATACCATCGGTTATCATATTGCCATCTCTTTTAGCATAAAAAATATGGGTATAGGTTTCTACCCATTCATCCCAATGTCTGTACATCAAATTATTAATAACTTTCCCGGTGGCTTTATGCAGATCGGGATACAAATCCTGTGTGGAGAGGCTTGCTTTTACCTCTTTGGTGTAAACAATATTTTTTCCATCCGGAGAATATTTAAAACCTGAAATTCCTCCGTTAATAAAAGTAACTTGTTTAACTATACTTCCGTTAGCAAACATTTCATACATCTGCATTTCACCACTTTCGGCGCTCATAAATCCTATTTTTTTCCCATCGGGTGTCCATTGCGGATTGTATTCGCTTGAAAGAGTAAAGGTAAGTTGATTTTGTATTTTTCCATCAACCGAAACGGTGTATAGGTCGCAGTTGCCTTTGTCCAGAGGGACATCATACCAAGTAACTCCATACAGTACAGTTGATTTATCGGGAGATACGGTAGCTTCATTCACTCTACCCAACGACCAGAGCACTTCCGGAGTCATCAAATTACTTTTAAGCCGTAATTGCTTTTTGGTGATAATTTTTTGGGAAACAGGATTATTATTTCCTGAATTTGCCTGGCTAAAACCATATACAGGAATAAGCAGACTAATGGTAAACAATGCTATAATTCGTTTCATTCTCATGTTATTATTTCGGATATTATTAATTTACAAAAGATTAAGAAATGCTAAAAAAGTGGCTAAAAATAACAATTATTTTTATGTCTCAAAGGTAAAGACAGAAAAGAAAAGCTCCTGTCCGAATAGGGGACTTTATTTTCCCAAACAAAGAGAATGCTTTTAATTTATAAAATGTAACATTCACATTTTAAATAAAATATATAATGGCATGTCTATTGCTAAGAAAGAGTAGCCTAATATTATACATTCTTACCAAAAAGGCTTCGGGTATAAAAAGCAAAAGCACTAAAGAGCATTTATAATTTACAAAGTTTTATAAATAGTTTATTATGAGTAAAAACAGATTACTACAGGAAGATGACAAAAGAAAAAATAATTGAGTTAGAGCAGGAAAATGCTCTGTTGAAGGAAAAATTAAAAGAATGCGCTAAAACAGTAGATGCAGTACTGCAATCAAAGCGGGAAGCTGAAAAAGCCAACCATATCAAGTCAGATTTTCTTGCCATGATGAGCCATGAGATACGAACACCCATGAACGGGGTAATCGGAATGACAAGCCTTCTGCTTGATACCAACTTGACTTCCGAACAACGTGATTTTGTGGAAACTATACGCCTAAGCGGTGAAAGCCTGATAACAATTATTAATGAAATTCTCGACTTTTCAAAAATTGAATCCGGAAAAATTACTTTTGAAGAAGCACCTTTCGATCTGCGCAGTTGTATTGAAGACTCTCTTGATATTTTTACTCACAACGCCATCGAAAAAAGTCTTGACTTGTTGTATCTTATTCAACCAGAAGTTGCACATGCTTTTATAGGCGACAGAACCCGTTTACAGCAGGTGCTGGTTAACCTTATAAGTAATGCTATAAAATTTACCGAAAAAGGTGAAGTATTCATTAAGGTAGAAAAACGTAGTGAAAAGGGTGATACACAGGAAATTCTTATTTCGGTCAAAGATACCGGTATCGGGATACCACAGGACAAAATAGGCATTCTTTTCGATGCGTTTACACAAGCAGATGTTTCCACCACAAGAAGATACGAAGGTACAGGTTTAGGACTTGCTATTTCAAAACGCCTTATTAATCTCATGGGAGGAGATATTTGGGTTGAAAGCATTGAAAACGTAGGATCCACCTTTTTTTGTACCTTGCAATTAAAAACTACAGAACAAAACAAGCCTCGGCTGTACGTGAAAGGAAAACATCCGGAATTGCAAAATGCAAAGGTGCTGGTTGTTGATGACAATCAAACCAACCTATTGATAATCAACATTCAACTTGAATCATGGGGAATAATTCCCACCCTTGCAGCCTCTGCCAAAGAAGCACTTTGTATCTTATCAGAAGACGAAACCTTCGATCTTGCTATTCTCGATATGCAAATGCCGGAAATGGATGGCGTTGAACTTGCAAAATTGATGAAAAGTCAGATTCAGACACAATCTTTACCGCTCATATTGCTTACCTCGATGGGTAACCTCGACAGTATACCTAACGGAATTTTCGATGCCAAACTATCGAAACCGATACGTATGTCCACTTTATTTGATTATGTATTAAAAACTATATCCAATTCAAAAAACAAAAAAAACAACCCACATTCATTTGAATTTAATAAATGTCTTGCTGCTATGTTACCTATAAAAATTCTCATCGCCGAAGATAATCTCATTAATCAAAAACTAGTTATTTCCTTACTTGGGAAAATGGGTTACAGGGTTGACGCCGTTTCTAATGGTAAAGAAGCCGTTGAATCGCTGAGGCGACAACATTATGATATTGTATTCATGGATATTCAAATGCCTGAAATGAACGGTATTGACGCCACTAAAGCCATACTTGATAATTCAAACGGAAATAATCCAAATATAATAGCCATGACTGCAAACGTAATGCAAGGCGATAAAGAAAAATGCATCGAAGCGGGAATGGTGGATTACTTGAGTAAACCCATACGATTTAATGAAGTAGAACAAACTCTGATAAAATGGGGAAAAAAGGCAATTAATTAATTAATATGTATTTTATTAATTTTAGAATATTTTTTAAATCATTATTGATTAATTTTTATTTAAAAAATAATTTTTTCAGGTATTAAGCATTTTTTTATTAATTTTATTCCATCTGAATGAAAAAATATTTTGATGGTATCTATTATAAAAAATGAAATACAAAATCATATAATTTCTTTTTCAACAAAGCTTTACAAAGTTAAATTTTCCATTCTGTATGCTGACATATGGAATACTGATTTTGTGGAAAAAACTTTAGGGTATCTTTCATCCCCATTGCCGAAATCACCGGATTTTGGCAAAAAACATCAACCATTTATACAACAAAGAAAGGGTAAATGCAGCCATTACAATAAACGAAAAATTATAACACAAACTGGAGAAAAATTGGTTATATTTTACCCTACCTTATAAAACTGCTATAATGGAACAAGCCGACATTGCTACCCATTCTTCAGGGACTGGCTCAAACGATGCATCCCTGGTACTTATTGTAGAAGACGATCCTGTAAACAGTTTGTTTTTGCAGTTGGCTCTTAGAAATTCTCATTTAAAACTGATTATTGCCAGCACAGGGACCCAGGCAATTGAATTATTTGATAAAAATCCGGGAATCAAACTTATTTTGCTCGATATTAAATTACCGGATATTCCAGGGTATGATCTATCAAAATATTTTAAAGAAAAACGAAAATATGTTGCTATTATCGCCCAAACAGCTTATGCTTTACCTGGAGATAGAGAAAAAGTATTAGACTCAGGATGCGATGACTACATATCAAAACCTATTAAAAAAGAATATCTATTACAATTAGTTGATAGATATATAAATTCCTGATTTTTTTTATTTTCTTAGACTTTTTTCCTGAACAAACAAAAAATTCCTGATCATGTCCAATTCGCTTACAGGAGAAATAGCAAAAGAAAAATTTTTACTGAAATTCAGGTTATGGGGCGAAAAACACTCGGACATAAAAGCAATCAAGTGTTTCTCATCACATTCCCTACTTTCCATCTGGCGAGCTTTCAGAAACTGCAAAATCCGCAAAGCATCCACCTTGTGGCGGCAGGCTTTTACAAACATCTCCTGTGATTTGAAATTTTTACGTAGTGCCTTCCAGATGTCTTCTTCACCAAAAACCTGTTGCAGAAATGGTGTCATAGGTGTTTCAATATCACCAGTATACAGTAGGGGAAAAGCGTCGTAGGTTTGCTTTACCAGATTAAAAAGCCGGTAATCGTAAACAGGATAACTACTCCAATCTCCCCGGCTGCCTTTAATTAAGGCGGGACCTGTTCCGAAAAAAACCCTGTCGGAAAACCGTGCTGCCGGATATACAACATCTTCATTTGCAGTCAGTATTGTACCATATTTGCAAAGTTTTTGTAGAAAATAAAAATCTTCTCCACTCTTATGCGGAGTAATCCCCATGATGACTCTGTAAGCCCTGACAGTGCAAGCCATGGCAGAACCCAGCGCCGTAAAAGCATAAGGATTGTTTATTCTTATCAGGTTCAGCAGGTAACAGCGCATATAAATTTCATACCTTAAGATTGCCCTGTTTATCAATTCATTTTCTGTAAGATGGTGATAATAGGGAACAGCCATGGCTACTGCCGAAGGGTTACGCCGGAAACTATCACCGATACTTTGCAAGTAGCTGTTTCCAAAAAGCGTATCGCCGTCCATACTCACGATGATGTCTTTTTCACCGGCTAAAGCGGAAGCTGCATCCATTACCACTTTTCTCGCCTGCCCTACCCCGTAAGCTTTTTCAGTCCAAGCTTTTCCTGGCGAAGAGGCATCAATGAGCCGCACCGGAAATTTGCATTCTTTGTTGACAATGATTTTGTTAATTTTTTCAATGGTTTGCTGGTTGTTTTCGCAAATTTGCAACTTGTTTGCATCATTCCACCACCGTTCGGGCTGGTTAACAACAATAATAACAGTAGTTGCATAGGTTACTTCCTGCTGATTCAGACAGTTGAATAATGCTTCTGTATTTTCCAATTCATCCATCAGAGGGATGGTTACAAAAATTCCGGGTAAGGAAGTTGAATCCATAGCTAACCGTTTTTTTCTTATTTTCGTTGCAAAATTATCAAAATTGAAACGTATGTATTTTCAGGATGTACATTCTTTTTCCCGACCCGATCAGGCGGTAATCCGCCACGCATACCTCGAACTGGAAATAAATTTTTCCAAAAAAATAATTGAAGGGAAAGTTATCCATACCATAGAGCAATTTGGCAATAGTAGATGTATCACTTTTGATACTATGGGAATTCAAATAAAAAAAATATTACTGAACGGGATGGAGCCGGCGTTTTTTTCTTTTGGAGAAGCCAAAGAACATTTGGGGACTCCGTTAACCATACAGCTACAACCGGATACCCGTGCAATCACGATAGAATATGCAACGGTTCCTTCGGCAGAAGCGTTACAGTGGCTCGAACCAGCACAGACTGAAGGGAAAAATATGCCTTTCCTTTTCACACAATCACAGGCTACTTTAGCTCGTACATGGGTTCCTTGCCAGGATACTCCCGGAGTACGTTTTACTTACGAGGCAAGAGTGAAAGTACCTGCCGGGATGCTCGCGCTGATGAGTGCCCGTAACCCCAGACAAATAAACCAGGAAGGCATTTATAATTTTACAATGGAACATCCTATTCCTTCCTACCTACTTGCACTTGCCTGCGGAGATATTGCCTACAAAACCTTTAGCGAACGCACCGGGGTGTATTGCGAACCAAATCTTCTCGAAAAAGCAACCTATGAATTTGCCGGGATGGAAGAGATGGTACAGGCAGCAGAAGCACTATATGGTAATTATCGTTGGGAACAGTTTGACGTTTTAGTGTTACCTCCGAGTTTTCCGTTTGGGGGAATGGAAAATCCACGTCTGACTTTTGCCACTCCTACTTTACTTGCGGGCGACAGGTCGCTGGTAAACGTTATTGCCCATGAGCTGGCACATTCATGGTCGGGAAATTTGGTTACCAATGCCACATGGAACGACTTCTGGCTCAACGAAGGGTTTACCGTGTATTTTGAACGAAGAATCATAGAACATATTGAAGGAAAAGCATATGCAGAAATGCTGGCAAACATTGGCTACCATGAACTACAAAAAACGCTTCTGGAGTTGGGAGATAACAGCATTGACACCTGTTTGAAACTGGATTTGCAAGGCAGGAATGCCGACGAAGGTTGTACCCTGATTGCGTATGAAAAAGGATATTTTATGCTTTGCACCATCGAAAAAGTTATTGGCAGAGATGCTTTCGACAAATTTCTCAACAACTATTTTGCGGAATTTGGCTTTCAATCCATTACTACGGAAGAATTTATTACCTATTTTAATACACAAATTATCAAAGATAACTCCACGTTGAAAAGTCGCCTGCAGCTTAAAAAATGGATATACCAGCCGGGTTTACCAGCCGGGTTTATACCTCCTGTATCTGCCCGTTTTGGGAAAGTGGAATCGGAACTTCGGCATTGGCTAAACGGGCAAAGCGCATCCTCTCTTGTTACAGCAGGTTGGTCGAGCCATGAATGGCTACATTTGTTACAATGTATGCCCGAAAGACTGTCGAAAAAACAATTAGATGAGCTTGACCATACTTTTTGTTTTTCTGATTCGGGCAATGCGGAAATTCTTGTGTGCTGGCTCGAGTTATGTCTGAAAAATAATTACCTGAAAGTACTAAAGGTTACTGAGGACTTTCTCATGAATGTGGGAAGAAGAAAGTTTTTACTTCCGCTGTACAAAGCTTTGCTGCAAAACAATGCGACAAGAGAACATGCGGTTTGCATTTATACCAAAGCCCGTGAAAGATACCATTTTGTTGCTACCAACACTCTTGATAAATTATTGGCTTATAAAGTAAAAGATTAAACTTGTTTTCCGCTTATTTCACCCAGAGTAGTGTTGTTAAACATCTCGTAGGTATTATCTCTGATTTTCCGGAACATTTTTTTGATTCCACAGACAGTTTCGTCCTTACAGTGCTCGCAGGGTTGGTAATATTTTTCTGACACACATGGTAATAAAGCAATGGGCCCTTCAAAATCACGCATTATTTCCGACATTCTAATGTCAAAGGGATTTCTGAGCAAAAAATAGCCTCCTTTTTTCCCCAGTTTACTTCCCACATATCCCAATTTTTTTAAATCGAGCAAAATCAGTTCCAGAAACCGCTGGGGTATATGCTCACTTCGGGCTATATCGCCAATTAAAATAGGTCCCCTTCCAAAATCAATAGCTAATTTACTTAATGCCAGTATGGTATATCTTGTTCGTTTTGATAGCATTATTTTCCTCTTTTTGACATTCAAAATTAAAAATTATTTTATTTTTGGGAAAAAAAGATAATCACCTTCTGCAATTTATTAATTTGCTAACCTATTGCAGTAAATTGGTGTTTTTTATAAAAATAGCATTCCTATGTCAGGAGATTTTGCGGATGAAGATTGTCAAAATGTGTGTTATCTAATTTTTTAAAAATTATTACGGATGAAAAAAAAATCCCTTTTCTTGCTCACAATTTTTTTTAGTAGTTCTATACTTTTTGCACAACCAGAAACATTTCCTCCTCTTACGCCAATATCCGCTGCTGATTTGGCAAGATTAAAAAGCATTCCGGAACTCCCGGTTACGGATTTTGCTTCCCGTTCAATCCTGTTGCCTGCCATGGTTGATAATTCTACTCAGCCTTATTTTCGTCCTTTGTTTCAGCAGGTAGGTCTCGAATGTGGGCAGGCTTCAAGTATTGGACTTGGTTTTACTTATGAAATAGATAATGCAAGAAACGTTGCTGCAAATACCACCGCTAACCAATATCCCACACATTTTGCCTATAATTTCATCAATAATGGCACCGACAACGGAGTTAGTTACTTCGAAACATTCGAAATTCTGAAACGATGCGGAACTCCTAATGTAGCGGATTACGGTGGAATGTCGTACGGGGGTCCTTCGAGATGGATAAGTGGTTATGCAAAGTATTACAATGGTATGCAAAACCGCATTACTGATGTTTATTCGATAAAAGTAAATACTTACGAAGGGCTTGAAACGCTAAAAAGCTGGATTTATAACCATCTTGGCAATTCAACAGTTGGCGGAGTGGCAAATTTTTATACTCAATATATGAATCCAACGCTTCAATTGCCCGCAGGAACCCCGGAATCCGGAAAATATGTCATTACATCATGGGGTGGAAGCCCTAATCATGGATTGACTATTGTTGGCTATAACGATTCCATACGTTGGGACTATAATAACGACGGCTTATACACAAACAATATTGATATCAATGGCGATGGTATTGTCAACCTGAAAGACTGCGAAATTGGCGGAGTAAAAATTGCAAATACCTACGGAGGAATCAATAACTGGGGAAACACCGGTTTCTGCTATATGATGTATAAAACTTTTGCCGAAAACCTAGGTAACGGTGGTATCTGGAATAATATTGTTACCATAATTTACGCAAAACCTGTATGTACCCCAAAACTCACCTATAAAATTACGTTGAAGCATACTTCACGCACAAAGATTAAAGTATCAGCCGGAGTATCTACAGATATTTCAGTAACAGAACCCGATGCAATACTTAACCTTCCCATTTTCGACTTTCAGGGAGGAGATAAATACATGCAGGGAGGTACTACTGAAGCTGACAAAACCTTAGAGTTTGGCCTTGATGCCACACCCCTCCTGAGTGAAATTGCCTCCGGACAACCGGCTAAATTTTTCCTTATGGTGCAGGAAGCCGACCCTGATAACTTAGCTACCGGTCAGATTATTGATTGGCAAATTATAGATTATAATAATGGAGGCAATGCAATAGCCTGTAATTCTATCCCGGCTTTTGTTGAGAATGGAGTAACTACTGCAACAATAAACACAACTCTTAATTTTAATCTTCCGGTAATTACAAATACATCCCTCCCTGTTGCAAACATCAATGAGCCTTATAGTGTTCAAATGTATGTTAGCGGCGGAACAGCCCCTTACAAGTGGAAAAATGCCCATACATATTCCGAAGATTATTCTACTGTTACATTTCCAATGGTTTCGGATGCTCATTTAACACCGACCAATACTTCTTATGGTTATGCTGCCAAAGAAATTCCATTTTCATTTCCTTTTTATGGGAAAAACTATAACAAAGTGTATATGCACGTGGATGGTTACCTGATGTTCGAAGAAAATGATTTCCCATGGACTTTCATAATTTACGAAAAAACTTTCTTTAAAAATACACGGCATATTGCTCCATACATGTGCAAACCTATCATGACTTCAAATTCGGGTGCTGAAGGATTTTGGTATTCGGGTTGTGCTGACAGTGTAACTTTTAGATGGAAAGAATATCTGTACAATGCCCAGGGAAGTACAAACCTGAATTATGCTGTATCTCTGTTTCCTTCCGGCAAAATTGTGTTTTATTACGGAACTGTGCAGGGGCAAAGCTGGGTGAAATGGAACGCAGGAATATCAAATGGGGATGGGGTGAATTTCCATTTTGCCGCCATCACCGATTCACTTTCACAACCCACAGAAAATACTAAAATTGAATTTGAACCTTCGCCATTTCCCATTGAAATGAATATAAGTGAAAATGGCATTTTCAGTGGAACGCCTGTAAATGGTTACCAAAACTATCCTGTAAAGTTTTATGTAAACGATAATAACTTCCTATACGATATTAAAGAGCTTAATTTTGCAACCAAAGGGGTTAAAATTAATTATATTGTTCATGCTGGAAATGACAGCATCATTGATTTTGGTGAAAGCGTAACTCTTGACGCCGTTTTGCAGAACATAGGAACTGATGCGATAAATAATTTATCTCTTAGCGTAAGCAATACCGGTAGTTTTATAAATCTAACAGACAGTACGCAGAATATTGGTAACATGACCTCGGGGCAGATTATCACTATTCCGAATGCTATTGCCTTTAATGTTTCGCAGGAAATACCCGATTCCTATGTGGTCAGGCTTCACAATAAGCTAACCTGCACCGGCGATTTATTTGAAAACAACTCTTCATTTATTGCGCATGCTCCTGTTCTCGAAGTTGCCGGCTTTACAGTTTACGATGGGAATAACGGAATACTTCAGCCTGGAGAAACTGCAACTGTTGGTGTTTTGATTAAAAATAGTGGAGGCAGCAGGGCTAATTACGTGGAAGGTATTCTTTTATCATACGATCCTTTTTTCCAGGTTACACAACCTGCGGCATCTACAGGGTTTATTCTTCCTGATTCTAGTGTGTTATTTTATTTCGGAATTCATGTTTTGCCATCATGCCCTGTTACGCATCTTGCATTCTGCAATCTAAATCTTTTTGCCGATCAGAATTACAGCAATGCTGACAGTGTTTTCTTCAATGTAGGAGGAATTATTGAAGACTACGAAACCGGGAATTTTCAGAAATATCCCTGGCGGTTTTTTGGGGAAACTGCATGGACAATTAATCAGGCATCTCCGTTCGAGGGAGATTATTGTGCAAAATCGGGTACGGTTACCCATAACCAGCAATCGGCAATGTACCTGCAAAAGGAAGTGCTTTCAGCTTCCCTTATCAGTTTTTACTGCAAAGTTTCCTCTGAACCCAACTACGATTTCCTGATTTTTTATATTGATGGGCAGGAACAGGGACGGTGGGCTGGTGAAATGGATTGGACACTAAAATCATACCCTGTTAAAGCCGGATTACATACATTTTTATGGACTTATAAAAAAGATGTTTCTCAAAATGTCGGACAGGATTGTGCATGGCTTGATTACATTAACTTTCCGGTTCTTTCAGACTATTTACTGGTAGTGAATGCCGGAAACGATATTACCCGCTGCAGTAATGATCCTGTTGAATTAAATGGTATGGTGATGGGAACAAGCGATTTCCTTTGGACTACCACAGGCGATGGAACTTTCAGTAATGCCCAGATTCTAAATACTATTTATACGCCCGGCAGTCAGGACATGCAAAACGGGGGAGCATCCCTTGTGCTTGTAGGAAATAAACCACTTTGTCCCACGACTTCCGATACGCTGACATTGAGTGCCCACTATGCTCCGGGAGTGTTTGCAGGTACTAACGACGCCATCTGTGCAAGCGAAGTGTTTATTAACAATTCTTCTACTGCGTCCGCTTACGAATCTCTGATGTGGACTACTTCCGGTGACGGGCATTTTGATAATCCGCAGCAGTTGCATCCTATTTACGTTCCGGGAACCGGAGATATTTCTTTAGGGCAGGTTACACTTAGTGTTGCCGCTTCGGGTTATGGAAACTGCCCAGATACTACCGATGCTTTACTGCTTTATATTTACCCCAATATTGCAGTAGTGGCAGGAGAAGATCAAACTATTTCGTATGGATCAAGTACGCTTTTAACAAGCATCGTTTCAGGTGGAAGTGGTAATTTTACCTATAATTGGCAACCTGCGGATCAGCTTGTTGATAATACTGTAGCCCAGCCTGTAACTATCAATCTTACTTCTTCGATTCAATTTACGGTTAATGTTACAGATATTTTTTCAGGCTGTATTTCTTCGGATGCCGTAATTGTATATGTTTCCGGTGGTCCTTTGTCGGTTAATACCAACGCACAACCCGACACAGTTTGTTTGGGTAGCAGCAGTCAACTTAACGCACTTGCCGGTGGAGGCACAGGCAATTATTCCTGCATATGGACTTCTGTACCGCAGGGATTTACTTCAACACTTTTTAACCCTGTAGTTACTCCCCTGCAAACAACCATTTACACCGCCGAAATTAACGACGGTAGTACCACGCTTACCTCTTCGGTAACTGTTACTGTTTCTGAAGCTCCAGGAATACCTTATATCCCGGCAGGTCCCATACAAGTGGATATATATTATACTCCCACAAGTATATACACAACATATTCTGTAGCAAATGCTGAAAACTATGTTTGGCAGCTTTCACCCGAACAGGCAGGGATACTCATGGTACGGGATACTCTTTGCGAAGTTACATGGGATAATTATTTTACCGGTCAAGCTATGCTTAAAGTTAGTACTGCAAACCAATGTGGTAACAGCAATTGGTCTGAAGTATTACTTATTAATACAGAAAATTCAGTAGGGATTTTTCCCCATGTTGTTTCTGATGAGTGGTTGGTATTTCCTAACCCTACGCAGGGACAGATATTTATTAGTACCACCTCTGCTTCAGTCGGCAGCGTTTTGTATCGTCTTACAGATTTGCGGGGTATCACTCTACAACACGGGTACTTTACTTCTCCCAAAAAAGGGGATATATTTACCCTTGATGCAACAGATTTACCCGGCGGTTTGTACCTGCTATACCTTCGGGACAATAAAACGGAAAGGCATTTCTCTATATTGATTTCCCAATAACCGTTCGGGAGATGAAACATTGTATTGCCTTTGTTTTTTGTATTATGCTTATGCAGCCCTCATTTGCACAAAGTAACAAAAGCCTGAAATTAAACGATACAGTTTCCCTGAACAAGAACCGTTTGCGCGGAGTATTGATTACAGAAGGTGTTTTGTATGTTACGAGTATGACTGCCTTATATTCTATGTGGTATTCCGATTATCCGCAAACTCATTTCCATTGGATAAATGATAATGGCGAATGGATGCAACTGGATAAAGTCGGGCATGGTTTGTCGTGTTATAACCTGAGTAAGTTCGGGTACGAAACCATGCGTTGGGCTGGGGTTAATGAAAATAAAGCACTCTGGTACGGAGGAATTACCGGCTTCACTTATCAAACCGTTATTGAAATCCTTGATGGCTTTTCTGTCGGGTGGGGCGCTTCGCCCGGCGATTTGATTGCCAATACAACCGGTTCATTACTATTTGTCGGGCAGCAATTAGCCTGGCACGAGCAACGGTTTGCTTTAAAATATTCTTTCTATCCTACTTCATTTGCAGATTATCGTCCGGATTTACTCGGGGAGAATTTTTTGGAAGAAACCCAGAAAGATTATAACGGAATGACCCTTTGGCTGTCAGCAAACATCGCCTCTTTTCTTCCCCATGACAAACAATTTCCTGCATGGCTTAATATTGCCGCAGGGTATGGCGCTACCGGCATGACCGGAGCCGAAAACAATGTTGCGGAATACAATGGAAAACCCGTTCCGCATTTCAATCGGATAAGACAATTCTATCTTTCACCGGATATTGATTTTTCAAAGATTAAAACAAAATCCAAAACACTTAAAGTTGCATTTTATGTGCTGAATGTGCTGAAATTTCCGGCTCCGGCTATTGAACTTAACAGCAAAGGAAAGGTGTTTTTCCATCCTGTTTTTTATTAATGATACCTGTTGGTACCTTCTGATTTTGCCACGACCACTATTCTTGGTTGACCATGCGTATGCATGGCAAAAGACGATTAATTTTTTCAGAAGCAAACAATATAGGGTAAAAAACCCGTAAGAAAATAAGCTGAGATAGTTTTATATTTTCATACCGGATAAAATTACTTTTATCAATAAAAAGCCTGAGTTTTCAGATTGCTATATAAATTTTTGGTATGTATTTTTACTTTTTCGAAGAAATCTTTTTATATAATAATCTCCGGCTTCACTAAGATAATTTCCATCATTTCGGAAATGATTTCCGTTATTTCGGAGGTAGTTTCCGGCTTTTCGGAAATAGCTTCCGCCACTTCGGAGATAATTTCCGCCATAAAAATATTAAACATAAAAGATGGATAAATTCAAAAATATGATTTTTGCTTATTCAAAAATAATCTTTTTGCCCATTTGTATAAACCAGGACTTTTGTAAAAAATGCCTGAAACTATATTTCTTGTTTACTTTTTTAAATTAATTCTTGTTTATTCAAAATAAATTTTTTATACCTTTGTTTTAGAATTATTTTAGTAACCTTTAAACACAAAAAAACTATGGAAAAGCCAGATGAAATTACACCTGATTTTAACATTCCGGCAGATGAAATGCTGCTCGAATCACAAACGATGATTGATTTTTTTATAGAAGATCAGAAATTGTTTACTGATAAAGTACCCGACCTTCAATCTCCTTTCGAAACAGATTGGCAAAATGCAATTAATGATGCAAGACAGGCAATAAAAGATGATGACTATCTTGACGTTCAGCAGGGAATGACCAATGAAATTGAAACACTAATGGCAGAAGCCTGTAACAGATTGCAGACACTCTATTTTTATGTTGACCGTGCATTTCCGGGAAATAAGGTCGTAAATGAGATATTCGGACACGACCGTTATGAAAAAGCCCGCAAATCACCGCTATCAATGTTCGATTTACTTATAAAAGCATACAATGCAGCAAACGACTCTAAATACAAGAGCAAGCTCATAGAAAAAGGATTGAAGCCAGATGGTATAGAAACGTTAAAAACTACTTCCGATACATTATATTCCAAATATCAGAAACGCGATAAATACATAAGCGACCGTGGAAGTATTACACAGAACCGTACAATTTTGCTTAATAAAGTATGGGCTTTCAATGCAAGCGTAAGCGATGCATCAAAACTTGTTTTCCAGGAAAACTATGCAAAGATGCAGCAATACCTGTTGTATGGCGGCAAAAAACAATCAGGCGAAGAAACCAAAAATACTATTCCGGAACAAAATCAATAAACATAAGCCACCTGCTATTTGTTTTGCCTCCATCCTGATCGTCGTTCATATATTTTTTGGACTTACAAAACGACGGAGAAGAGAGGCTTACATTTGTTTCAAACCCTGATAAGCAACCCCGACAGGGCTTCAAACTTAGTCAGGAATAACTTATACCAGACTTACAATACGTAAAAGCAGAATAATTGAAAAAACCTATTCAACTGAGTTCAGGATAAAACATGTTCCCCATCTGCCTGATAATAATCTGTCAGGGTTTTAATATCTGCAGAAATGATTTTTTATTTCTATGGATTCAGGTTAATAACTAAAAGCAATAACCCAAAGTAATGTTCAAGCCCTTGTTTTTCATTTTGCCGTCAATAGTATGTTTGTAAAGGTTAGTAAGACCAAGTGATTCAAACATGTTAAACTGGAAATGACTTATTTGAAGACCGAGTCCATAGTTAATTCCCCATTCTTCGTGGTTGTATGTTTTATTGAAGTTTATAGTTTTATTGTCTATGGCGCCCGAAAAGATATAGCTGTAATATCCACCCATTAAGAGGTATGCCATTCCGCTTTCAGTGTTGATTTTTGGAGAGATAAGTAAATTCATTGGTATTGTGAGCGACTGGGTGCGAAAAATTCCTTCTTCGTGCCTGCTTCCCTTCGTTTCGTAACATGCTCCGGGTTGGAGGACAAAATAGTTGCTTAACTGTAATTGTGCAAACAAGCCGGCACCTGCCGAAAACTCGGATTTTGCCTTATAAAACTCTTCTTCATATTCATGATGATTGTTGCCCACAAGCAAACACGTACCGAACTTAATATTGAACTTGTATATGCTATCATTTTTCACATCAATTTTACTGGCAGGTATAATCGCTTCTTTGTTTGATAAAACAACTGTTAAATTTTGCATCAGGTTGCATATTTTTGACATTCCGTCGTAATCGAGCAGGTTTGCATCATCTTCCGGTTGATGGTAATGCGACTTTGAACCCGTGAAAACATGTACCGAAGGAATACCAGCTTTATAGAATTTGTAAGAGTCGGTTCCCATGCTGATTGTATTGTTGGTTTTACGTAGTTTAATATTTTCCTTTTTTGCATTTTCCTTTACAACATACTCAGCATCGTTTATCGAGGCAATACCTATTAAATCAACTCCTTCTATCTGGTCGTAGGTACCTACCATGTCGAGGCTGAACATGCACCTAATATCACTTAAATTAGAGTATCGTTTCACAAATTCATCTGAACCAATCAAACCGCTTTCTTCACCGTCAAAAGTTACAAGAATAACGCTTCGTTTTAGCAAATCATGGTGTGCAATCAGCCATTTCCCGATTTCGATAATAGAAGCCACTCCCGAGGCATTGTCGTTTGCGCCGTTGTAAACTATTTTTTCGCCATTTTTCATTTTCCAGCCCATATGGTCGTAATGGGCTCCCAGTACGATGTACTCGTTTTTTAATACGGAGTCGTTGCCTTCCACAACACCTATGATGTTCCTTCCTTCGATGCGTATGTTTTGCTGTCGGTAACTGAAATCCTGGATATAATTGCTATTTAAAGGTTTAATTCCAGCATCTTTGAAAGCATTAATGATATAATCTACCGATTTATTAAGGCTTTTTGAGCCAAATCCTCTACCTTCGAGGGAATCGGATGCAAGTATGCCAACATGATGCTGCAATGCATCCGCAACTGGGTTTACCTGGGCAAACAGTTGCAAGGAAATGCTGAAAAGAAGGTTAATGAAAACAATTTTTTTTGAAGGCATAAAACAATTTTTTAATGATGAGTGGTCAGTAAGCAGATGCTTCTGCATCTCACATGGATATTTTTGTTAATAAATAAAACTGTAATCATGCAATTTTTATTTTTATTATGGCAAAATATACTACCGTAACGGCTACCCCTATTCCGGAAACGGTAAACATCACTTGTGGTCCGAAACTAAACCAGAGCCAGCCGGCAACACTGCTTGCAATAAGGGTACAGATGCTTGCAAAGCTATTGTAAAACCCAATAGCGGTAGCCACCTCTTTTTTATCGGCAATGTTGCTGATAAGTGCCTTTGATACTCCTTCGGTGGAAGCGGCATATACTGCATAAAAAAAGAACAATATGCCAAATACAGGCAACGAAGCGGCAAATCCAAAGCAAAAATATACCAAAGCAAAAATCGATAACCCTATCATCAGCGTCCGCTTCAGCCCTATTTTGTCGGCAAGCATTCCTATAGGGAACGAAAGCAGTGCATACACAAGATTATAAAAGATATAAACGCCTATCATTTGAGTGTCGCCTAGTCCATGATTTTTTATGGCAAGTAAAAGAAAAACATCCGAACTGTTGAAAAGAGTGAATGCAAGCAAACCTGCCACCAGGCGTTTATAATTTACGGATGCGGTTTTCCAGTAACCAAAATAGCTGAAAAAGCCGACCTTACCGACAGAAACATTGCCGGCAGTTTTCTTTTTCTCTTTGATAAAAAAAGTAAGTCCGATGGCAAACACACCCGGTAAAAAAGCAATGAGAAACAGCCAGCGGTATTGTCCGGGATAAAAATAAAGATAAACCAATGCCACTACCGGACCTATGGCAGCACCTACGGTATCGAGGGCACGATGAAAGCCAAACACCATTCCCTTATGCTCTGCAGTAGTTTCGTCGCTGAGGATGGCATCGCGTGCGCTGGTACGTATGCCTTTCCCCAGCCTTTCGGTAGTACGGGCAAAAAATATCCAGAGCGGGTGTATCAGGATTGCCATCATGGGCTTGGCGATAGCACTCAGAGCATAACCCCATTGCACAAAAGGCAGGCGTCTGCCCATTTTATCTGATAAATTACCAAAATATCCCTTGCTTAACCCGGCGGTAGCCTCGGCAACCCCTTCCAGTATCCCGATAAGCATCACCGAAAAACCGATGCTTCGCAGGTAAACCGGCATGATGGGGTAAAGCATTTCGCTGGCAATGTCGGTAAACAGGCTTACCAGTGAAACTATCCAGATGGCGCGGGTGAGTATTTTATTCATTCATCAGTTTTTAAAACAAGCTATATTCCAAATTCTAATTGTAATTGGAAGACAAAATTCTTTGTTTGGTTATATGACATTTCCCACCACGGTTCATTACTCGGAACATCTTTGCTTATCAGGGAAAAATTAGCCTGAATCTTTGTGGCGTGTCTTTTAAAATATTTAGCACATCCCAAAGTATATGCATCGGAATTTGGAAAAGACATTTTTACATTTTTTTCCTGGCGAACAAAAGCATAGCGGGTATTGATTTCCCACATGGAAAGGAAAGTGTAGCTTAACTGGTTTGCAAAACCATAGCCGATTAATAATGGATTTGTCCCAAACTCATCCCTATCTGAATAAGGGGCTATACGTTGCATATATTCCGAATAAAATGCAATACCCCAATATTTAAATAACAGATCAGCAAATACAGAAGATAGGTCTTTTTTACTATGTAAAGTAGTACCTGTTTGTCCTTTTGTACGTTTTGCCCATTTGTTAAAGCTATAACCGCCTGCAACCGATAGCTTGGGTGTTTTTTCATGTTCCAGATCGCCTTCCGAGAAGTCGCCATTATTGGTAAAATTTCCGAAAGGAAGAACTTCTACTCTTCCGGTATAGCAAAGACCTGCATCCGAAGTGTAAGTGTTGCGCCCTTCGCCGGTAGTAATTGCTCCTTTCAGGTTAACTTTTGCCTGTCCCAGCTTCCTCGAATAGTAGCCAAACAAACCATAGTCCCGGTCAAGGGAATAATATGCGTTTACGATGGAACGGTCAATAAACTGTTGTTGCCCTGATGAGATGATTTCCTGGCGGTTACTTGGCAATTTCGATTGTCCGAAACCAACATAAAAATCAGGAGTAAAGTTGTAGTAAACGATGGCATCACGAACAATGTTGGAAGAGCCATCCAAAGTGCCTTCCATATCATATTTTGAAAAACCTAACTGCAATACATAAGTCAACTTTTGATTGAGCAGGTAACCATCCAAACGCAAACGAAGGCGGGAAGTACGCGCATCAACGGTTTCTATACTCAAATCTTTCTCAGATTCCGTATTTAGTGCTACCCGGTTTTGGATACGGAAACGAAGGTTTAGACCAAAACAACTGTCGGGGGAGTGAAACCCCAGCCCCTTATCAAACGAAATTAGTGCCCGTTCGTCCAACAGGGTTTGTGAAAATAAAAAGTTAGAAATCAGCAAAAGGGAAAAAATAGTGTACAGTTTTCGCATAAAAAGAATGGTCCAGGTTTTTATGGCTGCAAAATAAAAAAAATCCCCGGGCAACGCCGGGGATTTTCATAATTTTTCACTTCCCATTAGTTATAGGTCGGTAAATAGGAATAATGTTTACCATATTCTATCATTTGAATGGAAAAATTATCAGGGTAAGATATTTTTACATCCATAATCTTGCCATCTTTAGTAACCGGAGTGAAAACCGGGTTGATAAATCCGCCGTAAGGAGCAATGTTCAGTTTTTTGAAACGTTCCAGTACTTCTGCATGCAGTTTCTGATCCACCTTTACGCCATAGTTTTCCGCCAGGGTTTTGCCCGCTTCGTAATCACCTTCTGATTTTATCCGCTGAATTTCGGCTAATAACTTCCCAAACAAGGTTTTTAATTTAGCATAATCATTGATTACAAAATAGGTTTCCCCATCTTTGGTTTTTCTTTCGATAACATTTTCTGCTTTGCCTTTTTCATACGCCCAACCTGCAATCAACTGGCGGTTACGCATATGAGATTCTTCAATATTTTTTCCCGGCTGAATGCGGGTAAGCTGAGTCATCAGTCCATTGCGGATATACGAATTGTATTCGGCTTTGGCTACATCCAAAGATGGAATTAACCCGAGTTCAACCAATTTATTATCCATCAGATAATACAAAGCAAACAGATCGGCACGTGCTTCTTCGAGCGTACTTTGATAGTTTTTTAGTGCTTCGCTGCTGGTACCGGGAAGTAGCTGCCCGGAACCATGTCCGAGGCATTCGTGCAAATCGGTATGCAGATTACTTGCCAGCGAACCATATTTGCGTGCAAGGGCAATTTCATCTTTGGAATAAGCGAATTCTTCGAGGAAGCCATTTCCAAGCGCAGCCTGGTCGTAAGCATAGGTAATGTTATCCATGGTAACTGATTTTGAGCCAAAATCCTTACGGATCCAGTCGGCATTCGGAAGGTTAATTCCGATAGGAGTAGAAGGAGAACAATCGCCTCCAAGCTGGGCAACAGTGATTACTTTTGCAGTAACACCTTTTACCTCTTTTTTCCTGAAGCGGGGATCAACAGGTGAATGATCTTCGAACCATTGTGCATTGGAACTGATAGTTTCGGTACGTTTGGTTGCTTCTACATCTTTAAAATCAACCACCGATTCCCAGGTAGCTTTCATACTAAGGGGGTCTTCGTAATTTTCAACGAAACCATTTACAACGTCCACGTTGCTTTGCAGGTCTTTTACCCAAAGAATATTATATTCGTCCCAGGTTTTCAAATTTCCGGTACGGTAATATTCTATCAGCTTTTGCAAAACGGCTTTCTGCTGATCGTTTTCGGCAACGGTAACGGCTTTTTCGAGCCAGTAAACTATTTTTTCGATAGCCTGGGTATATAAACCTCCTACTTTGTAGGTTTCTTCCATTATTTTACCATCCTTTTTCACCAGTTTGGAATTTAATCCGTAAGAAATGGGGGTAGTATCGTCGGCTTTTTTCATTTTGGCATAAAAAGCTTCTGCTTCTTTTTCGTTAACTCCATCGTAAAAGTTAACTGCCGAATTCAGTACAAGGTCTTTATCTGCATCTAAAGTTACTTTTTTAGGAGCAATATTCGGATCAAAAATTATCGGGGTAATCTCTTTAGTGAACTCGTCCAAAGTTTGTCCTTTACGCAGGGGAAATTTAGCTCCTTTGGAATTTTTTACCAAAGTAACAAAGTATTTCTGAGGGAAATCAGGAACAAACTTATCAGAAGAATAATGATGATGGATGCCATTGGAGAACCATACTCTTTTGGTATAAACCATAAATTTTTTGAAATCTTCTGTTTCGCGGGTACCGGTATAGTGCATAACAATCTGTTCCAGCGTACGACGGATAGCTAAATTGTATTTATAATTCTGATCGTAGAAAATATCCCGGCCACAAAGGGCAGCCTGGCTCAGGTAATAAATCATTTCTTTCTGGTTCAGACTAAGCTTTTCGAAGCCCGGAACCTGGTAGCGCATGATTTTTAAATCAGCAAATTGTTCTGCCAGAAATTTGAAATCGTCTTTCGGGGTTTCTTTTTGGGGTTGTGCACATGCACCTGCAAGAAATAAAATCGTCATTGCTGTAGTGATTATTCGTTTCATAAAAATAAAGTTAAATAGTAATGGATTATAAGTCATATTTTTTTTGTCTTTTCCGGATATTATCCTGGCATTAATGTGATAACATAAGTCTTTATTTCAGCTCGGCTACCAGTTGTTTCAATTTAGTTTCGGCAATTTTCAGTGAATATTCAAAATTAATACGGCGGGTTTGCGACTGTACAAAATACTCTTGTGCCTGATGCACTTCAAGCGAAGTGGTTTGCCCTTGCCGGAGACGTGCCAGGCAGATGTCGAGATTTTCGCGTGCAAGCTTTTCGTTGTCTTTTTCAATCTGAAGCATTGATTGCTGATGCTCAAAATCGCTCAGCGCATTCAGCAGTTGTGTATTCACCTGCAATTTTTGGTTTTCCAGAGCATCCTGCGCCGATTGTAACTGTGTTTTGGCAACGGAAATTTGTCGCATCCTGTTTCCCGACTCGAAAACCGGGAAAGAGATACTTCCCATAAGCTGAGGTCCCAGGTTATGATTTTTTATTACCGAGCCAGCCGAATAATCGTTTTGCGAAAAATAATATCCCGCATCCATGTTCAGCGAAGGAAGACGAAGCCGGTTGTATTCCTTCAGGCTAAGCCGGGATATATCCACCTGCTTCTGGTACCAGAGAACGCCGGTATTTGCAGAAAATATTTTAGCATTCAGTTCCTTCACATCCGGCTGATAATTCAGAGGGATGCTGTCGGATACTTCGAGGTTGGCATCGGCTTTTAATCCCAATAACTGGTACAGGCTGCGTTTGGCTGTTCCGATGGCTATTTGCTGAAGAATCGCATTTTCATGGTAAACATTCAGGTCAATTTTTGCCTGGAGCAATTCTGTTTTCGGAATAAGCCCGGCATTGAATGATGTAGCCGAGATGTTCACCCTCTCTTCATTGAATCGAATGGCTTCGTTGATGGAGACAAGCTGTTGTTTTTGCCGAATAACTTCGTAATACGAAGCCACAACGTCGTAAACTGTCTGCAAAACATTGTCGCGAAACAAAATTTCTCCCTGTGCTTCTATTTCTTCCAGTTTGTTTTTGGTTACAAACATTTTTCCTCCGTCAAACAATGTCCACGAAAGTGTAGCACCTGCATTGATAGCATTCGACGAAAAAGAATGGTTTTTAGCATCGCTTCCATCCTCGAATTTCTGATAATTATCATTTAAAGCATATTTATCAGAGCCTGTAAGCCCTATTTCGGGTAGCATACCGGCATTTCCTGCGGTATTATTCAGTTTATTGATTTCTGCTTCACTTCTTGCAATGCGGATGTCGTAATTATTTTTTAAAGCCATGTCAATTGCTTCGTCCACAGATATTATTTTTTGGGCAGAAAGTAGCTGGCTGAAAAATATAAATGTAAAGAAGAATATTGTCAGTTTTTTCATTTTTTTATCTCCTCATTATATGGTGTGGAAGGCTCAAATTTTGTCTCATCATGTTTTTTGCCAGACATCAGGGCATACATGTTCGGGATAACAAACAGGGTTAGCAATAGCGAAAACAGCAATCCAAACACTATCACTATTCCGAGAGACACACGGCTTTCGGCACCAGTTCCAAGGTTAAGGGCAATGGGTAATGCACCAAAAGTAGTGGCAAGGGTAGTCATTAAGATAGGGCGCAAACGGGCAGAAGCGGCTTCAAAGGCGGCTTCTGTTTTATTCAGCCCGGCTTTGCGTTTCTGGTTGGCAAATTCCACAATCAGAATACCGTTTTTGGTTACCATCCCAATGAGTAATAACATTCCGATTTCGGAGAAAATATTGAGTGTTTGCCCGAATATCCAAAGCGAAAGCATGGCACCCGAAACAGCAAAAGGCACTGTAAGCATGATGATAAACGGATCGCGGAAGCTTTCAAACTGCGCTGCCAAAATAAGATAGATGAGCAACAGTGCAAGAATAAGGGCAAAGGAAATGTTGGAATTGCTTTCGGCAAAATCACGCGAAGAGCCAGAAAGTGCCGTATTAAAGGAATTGTCGAGCAGCTTGGATGCAATTTTTTGCATTTCTTCTATTCCCTCACCGAGCGTTTTTTTGTCGGCAAGGTTTGCTGAGATGGTTGCCGATTTGTAACGGTTGTAATGATAAAGGGTTGGAGGGTTGCTGTTTTCTTCAATGTTCACCAGATTATCCAATTGAATCATAGCTCCTGTGTTGTTACGAACGTAGAGTGAACTGATGTCGGCTGGCTTGTTACGGTCTTCGCGGTCAACCTGGCCTATGACGTAGTACTGTTTGTTGTTTCGCAAAAAATATCCGGTACGATTTCCGCTTAAAGCCCAGTTCAAGGCATCAGATACGTCTTTTTCGTTTACTCCCAGGCTGGTGGCTTTCAGACGGTCAACGGTAATGTTCAATTCGGGTTTATTGAATTTCAAATCCACATCCACATTGCTAAAGACATGGCTTTTTTGAGCTTCTTCAAGAAATTTAGGCAACACCTGTTTAATTTTGTTGAAATCAAGGTTCTGAATTACAAACTGAACCGGCAATCCTCTTGACCCGGAAGTGCTAATGGTAGCTTCCTGGCTTGCAATGATGCGGGCTTCCGGCATTTTTTTGTATGCTTTTGATAATTTCTCGTAGATTTTTTGTTGTGATATTTTACGTTCTTCAGGTTGTGACAATACAGTCATTACAAATCCGGTATTTACCCCCGACGACATGCCTCCACCATACCTTGCCATCACATATTGGGCTTCGGATATGGAATCCATCTGCAGTTTTACTATTTCATCAATGATTTTTTGGGTTGTACTGAATTCAGTTCCTTCTGGTGCTGTAATTGATGTTCTTACAAAGCTGTGGTCTTCCAAAGGAGCAAGTTCTGATTTTAATATTCTGGAAAGACTAATGATTAAAATAACACATAACCCAATGATAGCAAAAGAAGTCCATTTATGTCCGATAAAGAAACGAAGCATCCGCCGGTATCCATTTTCGAGCCCGACAAAAAATGGTTCGGTAGCCTTGTAAAAACGTGAATGATGGCTGGCAGAACCCCCCAGTTTTACATTTAACACCGGGGTAAGAGTAAGCGATACAAACGCAGAAATGAGTACTGCACTGGCTACTACAATTCCAAATTCGCGGAACAATCTTCCGGTAAATCCCTGCAGAAAAATCACCGGAATAAATACGATGGCAAGGGTAAACGAAGTGGAAATAACGGCAAAAAATATTTCGCGTGAACCTTCAAATGCCGCCTGCCATTTATTCATACCCTTTTCTATACGTTTGTAAATATTTTCGGTAACCACAATTCCATCGTCAACTACCAGTCCTGTCGCCAGCACTATCCCAAGCAAGGTTAAAACATTGATGGAAAAGCCGAAAATATACATCACAAACAGTGTCCCGATCAATGAAATTGGAATATCAATCAATGGTCGTAAAGCGATGATCCAGCTTCTGAAGAACAAAAAGATGATGGTTACTACCAATGCAATAGCGATAATCAAAGTAAGAATAACATCTTCCACCGATTGACGTACGAAGATGGATTTATCACGCATTACGCTTAATTGTATTCCGGAAGGAAGGTTTTCCTGAACCTGGTTAAGCCGTTTATAAAATTCGTCGGCAATCTGGATATCATTAGCCCCTGGCATAGGGATAAGCACCAGGGTAAGTGCCTGGGCACCGTTGCAACTGCCATTCGACTCTTCATTTTGAGGTCCCAACACAGCTTCACCCACATCGCTGAAACGTATTATCTGATTGTCTTTTTGTTTTATTATAAGATTGTTAAAATCATCTTCCGTTACCAGCCTTCCATAAGTTTTAATGGTAAGTTCGGTAGCATCGCCACGGATTTTTCCGGCAGGAAGCTCTACATTTTCTTTGGTGAGGGCTGTGTTTACATCTTCGGGCGTAAGTCCGTATGCAGCCATTTTTTCCGGATTCAGCCACAAGCGCATTGCCGGTTTTTGTTGCCCGTAAATTCCTACCGAGCTTACACCGGGTATGGTCTGAAATTTTTGCTGAAGGATATTTTCAGCATAATCACTCAGATCGAGAGCATTCATCGAAGTGCTTTGTACGGTAAGCATGATGATAGGGTCGCCGTTGGCGTCCGATTTGGTAACTGTGGGTTGTGCATCAATGTCTTGTGGAAGTCTTCGCATGGCTTGCGATACTTTATCGCGTACATCATTGGCTGCCTTTTCCATGTCGGAACCCAGGTTGAATTCTACCGAAATAATACTGGTTCCGATGGCGGAAGTGGAAGTAATGGTTTTTACGCCTTCAATTCCATTGATAGATTTTTCGAGATTTTCGGTAATCTGCGATTCGATGATTTCGGCATTGGCACCGGTGTAATTAGTCTGAACGGTGATAATGGGCGGGTCAATAGCAGGGAAAAGCCGTATTCCTAAGAAAGAAAATCCAACCAGACCCATCAACACGATTGCGAGGCTCATCACCGTAGCCCCAATCGGACGTTTCAGTGCATAGTCTGATAATATCATAAGGAGCCGTTTTTAACGCTGGAAAATTTTAGGTTCATTCCGTCCTTAATGAAAAGAATACCGGTAGTAACTATCGTATCACCGCTTTGGATGCCATCGGTAATTTCAATAGACGATTCTCTGCGGACACCGGTTTTCACTTTTACGAAAGTTGCCTTCCCATTTTTAGATACAATGACACTTTTATCGCGTTCGGAAGGGATGATTGCCTGTGTTGGTATCATCAGTGCCTGATTATTTTTTCCAAGAATGAGTTCTACGGTGGCAAAAGCTCCGGGTGTAAGCTCATCAGATTTGCTGTTAACCAAAGCGCGTATTTTTAAATTTCGGGTATCCTGCTCAATTTCGCGTTCAGTAGCCATCACTGTGGCATCATAGTGTTTGTCTGCGCCTCTTACGGTAAACTGAATTTTTATTCCCGGTTTTAACTCACTGCTGTATTGTTCGGGAACACTAAAGTCGAGTTTTAGTTTTTCTACAGTTCGAATGGTTGCAAGAGAAGTTGAGGCGTTTACTATTGCCCCGACACTGATGCTCCGTAGCCCGATAACTCCGTCGAAAGGTGCACGGATTTCCGTTTTGCGGATTTGTGTCTGCAAAACTTCGATATCGGCTTTGGTGGATTGTATCTGGAGAACTGTTTGGTCGTAATCCTGTTGGCTGAGCCCGCTCACTTTCATCAGTTCGCTTTGCCGTTTGTTGGTTTGTTCAAATATGGCAAGTTGTGCTTTTAGCTTGTTAAGGTTAGCCTGAAGGTCACCATCGAAGAGTTTTACCAGTAAACTTCCTTCTTTTACGAATTTACCTTCCGGTAAATTAATTTTTACAACCCTACCTGAAATTTCGGGCATAAGCACCGTTTCTTCAAAAGGTTTCAGCGTTCCAGAAACGGTGATGGTTTTATCCAACTGGGTAGACTTTACCACATAAGCGGTTAAAAATGCCTGTGTTTTGCCTTTCTTGTCGTCTTTTTTGAGATTTGATGACCTGGATTGACAGGAAGATGCCAAGATGGCAAGTGGGAGGATGAAAATTAAAGATGCAGATTTTTTATTCATATATTTTTCAGGGGTATATGGTATCTTATTGTTTATATAGCTGGTTTTTAAATTCCGGAATTCGATCCTAAGTTATGTTTAATTAACTCAAGTGTCTGAAAAAAAGCAGTTATTTGCTCTGGTGTCAGCCCGGAAGTAGCTTTACGGTTCAATTCATCAACTACACGATGAACTTCCGGAAGTATTGTCCTTGCCTCCGGTGTAAGCGTGATGAAGGATGCACGCCTGTCGTCGGGGTTGGTTGTTTTGGCTATCATTTTAATTTCTTTAAAATAGTCCATTATTCTGACCATGGATGCTTTGTCAACAGAGAGTAAATCGCAAAGTGCCTGTTGTGTGCAATTTTTACTGAGATATTCTATAGCCAAAAGAATTGCAAAATGTTTATGGACTGGCAAATGGTCAAGATTATGGATGAGTGTGCAATAATAACGTCGAGCTACCAGCGAAAGACGTTTTCCGTAAGGGAAATGTTCAAAAAATTCGGCTTGAATATCCGGCATGATTACCATTTTAAAACGAACTGCAAAAATAGTTCTTTTTTTAAATTGGTTGACAGTGCTAACTATTTTTTAATAATTTTTTTACTATTGCCCGGTAAATCTATATATCATCCCTTACGGGATTTTGGTTAACTCAAAATTTGCAATTTATCCCTTACACATCCCGCATGGTTAACTGGATGCGTTTACGGTCGCGGTCCACCTGAAGCACCTTGACCATCACTTTCTGATATAGTTTTACCACCTCGTTGGGGTCTTTTACAAAGTGGTTGGTAAGCTGGCTGATATGTACCAGCCCGTCCTGATGTACTCCCAGGTCAACAAAAACTCCGAAGTTTGTGATGTTTGTTATTATACCTGGCAGGGTCATTCCTTCTTTTACATCATCAATAGTATGTATTCCCTGGGCAAATTCAAAAGTATCGAATTTTTTCCGCGGGTCTCTACCCGGTTTTGCCAGTTCCTGCATGATGTCGTTCAGGGTAGGCAGTCCTGCTTTAGGGTTTATAAATTCCTTCAGGTTGATTTTTTTGCGCAACTCTTCTTTTTCTATCAGGTCTTCCACTGTAGCGCCTTCTTTTTCAGCCATACGATATACTACATCGTAACTTTCAGGATGCACGGCACTCCGGTCGAGGGGATTTTTGGCATCGCGTATGCGTAAAAAACCTGCTGCCTGTTCAAAGGCTTTTTCCCCGAAACGGGATACTTTTTTCAGTTCTTCGCGTGAAGCAAAAGGTCCGTTTTTTTTGCGATGTTCCACGATATTTTTTGCGAGTAAATCGCCCACTCCCGACACGTATGAAAGGAGCTGTTTACTGGCGGTATTTACTTCCACACCCACGTTGTTTACGCAACTTACCACAATGTCTTCCAGCCCCTGCTGGAGCAGTTTGGGATTAATATCGTGCTGGTATTGTCCCACGCCTATGGATTTTGGATCAATTTTAACCAGTTCGGCAAGTGGATCCATCAGTCTTCTGCCTATTGAAACTGAGCCACGGACGGTAACATCATATTCGGGAAACTCCTCGCGTGCCACCGCCGATGCCGAATATACCGATGCGCCGCTTTCGTTTACTATTACGGCAATAACATCCGTATCAAAAGGAATATGTTTGATAAAATTTTCCGTTTCGCGTCCTGCAGTTCCGTTACCTATGGCGATAGCTTCTATCTTATAGGCTTTCACCAGAGTTTGAATCTTATGCATGGCTTGTCTCACTTCACTTTGCGGAGGATGTGGGTAAATAGTTTCGTTATGGAGGAGGTTTCCTTGCCTGTCGAGGCAAACCACTTTGCATCCGGTGCGGAAGCCGGGGTCAATGGCAAGCACATTTTTCTGCCCCAGCGGAGGCGAAAGTAATAGTTGCCGGAGGTTTTCGGCAAATACGCGTATTGCTTCAGTATCGGCTTTTTCTTTTGCCCATTGTCGCATCTCTGTTTCCATCGAAGGTTGCAGCAGGCGTTTATAGCTGTCTTTAATTGCCATTTTTACCTGTTCTGCCGAGTCATTGTCGGCTTTAACAAACAAATGCTTCAGAATAGCAATGGAATCCTCCTGTGAGGGCTCTATTCCCACTTTTAAAAAACCTTCATTTTCACCACGAAGCATGGCAAGGATACGATGAGAAGGCGTTTTGTACAGGGGCTCGTTCCAATCGAAATAGTTTTCATATTTGCGTGCTTCGGGCAATTGCAATTTTGATTTAAGTAATGCCGAACTGATTTTTGCTTCTTTTCCGAACAATGTCCTTAAACGTTTTCTTGCGATAGTATTTTCATTTATCCATTCGGCAATGATATCTCTTGCACCAGCAAGTGCTTCTTCAGTACTTTCCACCCCTTTTTCTTTATCTACAAAAAGCAAAGCTTTTGCATTCAAATCAAGTGGATACTGCGCCATTATCATCTTAGCCAGCGGTTCCAGACCTTTTGTTTTGGCAATGGTAGCTCTGGTTTTACGTTTGGGACGGTAGGGCAGGTAAATATCTTCCAGTTCCGACATAGTAAGAGCTTCATTTATCTGTTTTTCGAGTTCATCGGTTAGCAATCCCTGCTCGCGTGTGGATTCGATGATGCTTTCGCGACGTTTATCCAATTCGCGGAGCTGGTGTACACGGTCGCGTATCTGCGAAATTTGAACTTCATCGAGGCTATCGGTAGCTTCTTTGCGGTAACGTGCAATAAACGGAACGGTAGCTCCCTCGTCGAACAGCGATATGGTATTTTCTACCTGCAGAATTTTAATATTTAACTCTGTAGCTATGGTTACAAAATGTGATTTCTGCATTTATTCTTTTTTATTCGGGAAGGCAAATGTACGAAAACTAACCGGGCTTTTCAGTCTTTTGTTGCTACAAGCATCCAGTTGCTGTATATCCCCCTCAGTTTTATTGTAAAAGTATTTGTGAAGATATTTATAAATTTCTTTTCCAGTTGAAAAGCTGAAGCAAGACTGTCGCCGTCGAAAACAAATTTATTGAAGACAAGCATTCCGTTTGGTGCTAAGTTTTCATTCAGGTTTTGTAAAAACTGTATCGTTTCGCAACAGGCAGGTACGATAATATCTTCATAAACGTCAACAATAATCAGGTCGTAGTTTTCGTGTAAAGTATCAATATATTCGGCAACCTCGGCTATTATTATGTGTAAGTTGGAATTTTCAGCTACAGAAAAGTATTTTTTTGCCAGGGCTATCACCTTTTCGTCGCGTTCGATGCCGGTAATTTTGCAATCCAGTCCATATTCATTTGTAAGAATAGAAGCTACACTTCTTGCCCCGAAACCGAGAATAAGCACTTTTTGAATGTTTCGTTGCCTGATGTGAAGTTTTTTGAATGTTTTTTGAAAAGCGGTATGCAACCCTCCGAAGGAATAGTTGCCATTGAGAGAATTCAGCATCAATTTTCCGCCAACCAAAACAACCTCAAGATATGGATTAAGTTCAGAACCTGTTTTTTCAACAGAAATCTCAGAAAAATAACTTACAAATTTTTGCCATAAAGTTGGCGAAAAGCTCATATCATCGTAATAAGGTTACGCAGCCTCTTTTGGTAACTTTATTTACACCTTCTACGCTTCCGGCAACGTTGAAGCTCATTGTCCATGTGTAAACACCTGCCGGACTGGGTTGATTTTTATAAGTTCCATCCCATCCCTTGCCCACATTGTTTGATTCAAAAACGAGAGTACCCAGTCTGTCATATACCGAAAGGTTAAAATTCCGGATTCCGTTATCGGGTCCAAGTGCTCTGAATTTATCGTTAAGTCCGTCGTTGTTAGGTGTGAAGGCGTTGGGTAGCTTGAAATCAAAAAGAATGACTTCCACGGTATCGTATTGCACGCAGCAATTGTAACTTTCTGTCATCACGCTGTAATAACCCAATGCGTTAACAGTAATCGTCTGCTGGTTTCCAATTACATTGTTAGTAGAATCGTACCATTGGTAAATTTTATTTCCGTAGCCGGCATCAAGATTCATGAATGAGCCTGGATACATGTAAATACTGTCGGGCAGGTTTATAACCGGTAACGGGTTAATTGTAATTTTACGTGTAAAAGAATACTGATTTCCTGAAGGGGCAGTTTCAGTAAGTGTAACATCATACTCACCTGGAGCGTTGTACACATGGTTGGGAAGCATGTCAGTTGAAGTACCTCCATCGCCGAAATTCCATAGAACGCTTTGTATATAGGAATTTTTGTTCGTAATTTCGAAGTAAGTGGTTTCTTTAAAGCATTTGGTATCGTATTTAAAGAAAGGAATGTCGAAAAAACTTTGTACAAAATTAGGGAAGCCGTGTATATTCCTTTTGGTACTCATTACAATAGCTCTTTGATTGTAGCTACAATCCAATCCAGCCCAGTTAGGATTGTTTATTAATCCCAGAGTATCAGAATCATAACGTCCGACATAAATTTTTCCATCAGTTGCCAATTGCAGCGAAAGCACATCTTTATCTGAATTATTGGGCACGCCATCATTGATCAATACCTTGGAATCCGGTATATTCGAACTTTGCAAATCAAATTGGTACAAGTAATTATTATCAGAAGCATTATTGTATTTAACAGTAGTAACATATAAGTATTTCCCGTTTGGAGAAAATTCCAAGCCATTAGCATAGGTATCGCTAAAGTTATTAAACTCGGTAGCAGGAATGGTAATAAGATTTTTCACTTCCCCTGTTTTATTGTCGAAATCATATACTTCTACGATATTTTGCCCCATGATGGAACAAGCAAGCTTTTTACCGTCGGGTGAAGCTTTTAAATACCCGATAGGATCTTTTGTCAATGCATTTCCGGTTTGCAGCCATCCTATATTGCTTCTAACAGGAGTTTTATGCAGAGCAGTATCAATAAGGAAAGCGTCCCATTCATTGCTGTCCCAGGGGTGTGCTATTACCCAATATCCTGTTGAATCATGATTTCTTACTGCTGTTATTTTTTCTGCAACATAGGGCAGGAGTTGTTCGTTTTGCGGCCACCAAAGTCCACCTGTGCCTCCATTTAAAGTGTTATTAAAAACTGAGAAATTCAGTCCGTTTGTAATATATCCGCTTGGATATTTCGGAATCAATAGGTCAATGGTAAACAGGAAGCAAAGGTTGGGATTGTTTGGATGTGGTACAAGGAGAGAGGATTGGGTTGCACCAAGGTTACCTTTCATACTATTTGCAATCTGCTGGAAGTCCCTGTTCCAAACCTTCATCCCATCCGAAATGTAAAGCAGGTTACCGTCTTCATCAGATAAAGCCGTACATCCCTTACCGTTTCGAAGTACATTTTGGCTTGTAATATCTTCAAAAGCAGCTCCGGGAGTACTAAATTTCAACCCTGAATTTTCAAAAAAATACCAGTTGTCGGCTCTTTTTTCATATTTTTCCGTACAATCATTGGGTGTTGGCAATTGCGCTATGGCTAAACTACTAAAAAATAATGCTATTGTAATAAAACATCCTAATTTTTTCATTCGATATTATTTGTTTACTCAATTTTAATTTACTGTGCCTTATCTGTACAAAGAGGTTTGCAAATAAAGGATTTTTTTTTATTAAAGTAAAACTGAAGTTAAATTATTGTTTAATAACTTTAACATTTTTCGCCCAACCATCCCCATTTACTGTAATAAAATACAAACCAGACGGACGGAAGCTCAAATCTATTTCTTTCATGCAACTGTTTCTGCCATTACATTTCAGTTTGCCTTTTATTGCTATTCTTCCATATGTATCAGAAACAATGTAATCTGCATCTTTAAGAGCCCCCGAATACAGCAAAATAAATTTCCCGTTGGTGGGATTTGGGTAAATATATACGGCATTTAGTCCGCCATTTTCTCCAATACCATAGTCGCATTCAGAGAAGGCAAATAAAATAGTAATGGAATCGGAGTTGCTGCAACCGGTAGCAAAATCGTGTACTCTGACCCAATAGGTTTGCATATCGAATGCAATGCCGGTAGTTTTCACTTCAATAATTTTCTGGTCAGAACCGTTAGACCAAAGGTATTCGGCACCCGGGTTTCCGGCATTGAGGTAAATGGTGTCGTAAATACACGTGATGATAGAATTGGAATCCTGTCCATAAATATGTGAACCGGTGGGTATCAATTCTATTTCGGGTAGTGATTTAACATAAACATCTACAGCACCTGGAACATAATTTATACCGTCATAAACCTCAATAATATATTTTGTTGATATTTCCGGGTTAACTTCGGGGTTGGGAAGACTACTGGTAAAGCCTTCGGGGATAGATTGCCATGCATATTGATAATTTCCGGTTCCACCGCTAACGCCTGGGTTCAACGTAGTTGTTTCACCTTTACATATACTATCTGGACTGGCATAGGGAGCCACTGATACAGCCCCTCCGGGAACGCTTACATTCATAAAATCGCTGCTTGTACAACCCCATCGGTCAGTAATCGTAAGCCAGAACTGCTGGTTAGAAGTCATGGCTACTGTTGTCGGATTGGCAATATAAGGATTATCAGAGATTAATGCTTCCGGTTCCCAATGAAATTGATAAGGGGGTGTACCGGATTGAGCCGATCCTTCAAGTATTGTGCTGGTTCCATAATCAATAGTTTGGTCAATGCCAGCATCTGCAACCGGGATAGAGTGTACGTTCACCGTTATTAAATCATCCATTGTATTAAACCCATCGTTGATTAAACAGGTATATTGAGTTGTTTCTCCGGGTGTTATAATAGGGTTTTGAATTGTGGAAGTAAAACCCTCGGGGACAGAAGACCATTCCCAGGTATAAGTTCCGGAACCTCCGCTGGGCAGTGCATTTAAACGTGTCGTATCACCTAAGCAAATATTTGTTCTGTTGGCAGTTACATTAACGGTCAATACACCCCCTGATACAGTTACCTGCATATTATCAGCAGAATAACAGCCATTGGCGTCGGTTGCTTTCAACTGGTATGATTGCGAAGCATACAAATTTACGGTAACCGGTTCCTGTACATCAGGGTCAACGAGCATGGCAGCAGGTTCCCAGTGATATGTGTAAGGGACCAAGCCCTGGCTTGCCGAACCATGCAATTGGGTATAAGTTCCCATGGGTATAGTCTGGTCATTGCCGGCATTCGAAATAGGGTTCTGGAAATAATTTATCGAAACAGTCCCGCTCATCATGGTGAAACATCCTTCATACGTACCTTTTACAGAGTACTGACCAACGGAAGTCTGGATTCCGAAAGAGATAGCCGAGCCAGTTCCGTTGGCAATAGAGGGAGGAGTCGTAGGGTTGTCATTGAGCAATAGTTCATAGATGCCATTTTCCTGCGAACCGGATAAACCTATTGGCACACCGCCTGCATTGGCACAAACCTGTCCTCCGCCTGTTACGGTAAAAACCTCCGGCAGAGGTTTTGTACTTACGGAAACACTTCCGGTCATCATTATATAACATCCCGATTCAGATGCTTTTACTGTGTAATTTCCTACAAGAGTTTGCAAACCGAAACTGATAGCGTTTCCATTACCATTACGGGTAAGTGGGGGTGTCAAAGAAGCATCGTTCAGCAGCAGTTCATAGGTTTTTCCGGATTCCGAATTGCTAAGACCCACCTCAACACCATTAGCACCTTCGCAATACGAACCTCCGCCTGTAATATTGTACTGTGCCGGGGCAGGTCCAACGATTGTATTTATCGTTGTGTCTTTTGAGCATCCGGAAGGGGCTGTGTAAGAATACGTGATGGGAATGGGAGTACTAACGGGTGCAAGTGAAGGATCAAAAATGGCTTTGTCATTGCCGATATTTGTGATGCCGGTTCCGGAAAAAGTTCCGTTTCCGGTAGCAGGGTTGTGAGTTCCAGTTATTGTATCTACCTGAGCAGTCTGGCAATACGAACTGCTAAGCCCGTTAATTTCTACAGTTGAGGGAGCTCCGTTGGTAACCTCAAATGGGAAGGAAAAGATAGAACCCGCGTTGTTTCCGCAAAGATCGGTTATCGTACTTACAATCTGCAGGGTGTAAGTGCCGGGATTAAAAATAGGAGGGTTGAAGGTAAGATTGAATTTTTTTTCCTGGTCGCCAAGAAGGCAGTTTAATCCGGAAGCCATTGTAACGTTATACACTTCATCATTGGGACCTTTTAAAAGAAAATCGGAACCTTGTACAGTTGTACACATCACATTTTCAGAAAACCACATGTAAATATGCGATGAGGGCTGGCATCCCACGTAGCCAGCAACAGAATCAATAGCAGGAGGTACATCGTCATAGATGCTTGCAGTAGAAGAAGTGAAATCAAGGAAATACCCGCTTTGCGTCTGGCTCCAGTTGCTGACGCATAAAACGTAGATTTCTCCAGCATTTACCGGCAAATCGGCATTCCATTTATTGGTATTTCCTCCATTATTGCAATGATTTACCCCGCCACTTGCAGAGCTAATCCCTGTAATACCATGGTATCCTGGTCCTCCGGCAGCATTGCAACTCGATTGCATGGCAATTGCATTGTTATATATTTCGCTGCACTCATGTTCGGTAAGGTTGAAAACTGCCCAGTCGTAATCGTCATTGTCATTGTAGGGATCAATGGAAAAACGCAGAAGACCACTCGTTTTTACGGTAATAATATACCAAACATCATTTTTTTCACCATCCATGCAACTGTTGGGGCAAACTTGTCCGCTGTGTATTTCATTAGGGAAATTACCTGTGCCAATAAAACTATTTGGCTGGTCGTAAGTACCCTGGCAAACTGGGATTGCACCAAGGCAATCCTGAACAGTAGGAATTTGTGCCGTTAAAGATTGGAGGATAAATGCAGTAAAAAATACAATTACAGAAAACCGTATAAACAATTTTCTTCTACGTAAAAAAAAATCCAATACATTCATAACCTTAATTTAACGGCACGATTTATTTATTTTTTGATTAGTTTGATCAGTCGGTTAATGTCAGTATTGGTAAGTTTCAGAAAATACACTCCTAAAGGCAATGATCTGACATTTAATGGAGTAATAAATGTCCCTCCATTTAAGCCCGAAAACTGTTTGCTGTAAACAACCTGCCCGGATGAGTTAAGTAATTGTAAACTGATTTCTTTTTTCACGCCTTTCATCGTAAGGGTAGTTATATCTTCAGAAGGATTTGGGTATAAGTTTAGCGAAATGTTGTCATTTTCTCCAATCCCATAGCCGCATTCATTGAAAGCGAAGATAACTACTACTTTATCGGTATTTGTACAGTTTGTAGGTTGTGAAAAATCGGTAACTTCCACACTAAAGTCTTGATTATCGTATGCAATACCGGTAGTTTTTGTAGTAATAGTTTGCGTTGCGGCTCCATTCGACCAAAGATAACGTTTATTGCCACTTCCTGCATCAAGAGTAATTGTATCGTAAATACAGGTGAAAATGGTATCTCCGTTATTACTTACATGGATGAATCCCTGTGTTAAGTTAATTTCCGGTAAAGGATTTACATCTACATTTACATTTCCTGTTTTGTTATTGAAGCCATCATTTACTGTAACAGTGTAAGTATATCTTGTATTACCTAAAGGGGGAGTAACAATTGGTTCAGCAATATTTAACTGGGATGCTAATGAAGGATCTGTTGGATTAGACTCCCATGTGTATGAATAGTTTATAGATCCAGCTCCTCCGGAAGGATTGGCATGTAATTGAGTACTTTCGCCTATGCAAATAGCAGGTGATTGAGCAAATGGAGCAATACTTAGTGGACCTCCTGTAACTTCTACGAGTACAGAATCCACATCACTGCATCCTTCATTGTCCCAAATTGTAAGTTGAAAATATGTAGAAACGGTAAGCTGCTTGGTGCGTGGATTTGCAATAGTTGGATCCGAAAGCGAATCGGCGGGCGACCAACTGTAGTTATAAGGCGTCGTTCCTGAGGTTGCACTTCCGTGAATAATGGTAAAAGTTCCGTTTGGTATGGAAACGTCATCACCTGCATCGGCAACAGGTAATGGGTTTACGGTAATGGTAATGTTAAAATCTTTAAAATTGCCAAAGTCATCAGTAACCCTGAGCTTGTAAGTGGTTGTAACTTCGGGCTGAACAGTAATGTCTTCAAGATTTGATGTAAATCCCGGTGGTGTTGATGTCCATGAAAAAGTGAGATTTCCTGCTCCACCCGAAATCATTGCATCAATATATTTTTGTTCTCCGTAGCAAATTTTTGGTGGATTAGCAAAAATGCTACCGTTAATCGGATAGCCTGTAATGTTAACTGCTGTTGCATCAGAATTTACGCATCCACCGTCCTGATCGGTAACTGTAAGAGTAAAAAAAGTAGTTCCCCTCAGGTTTTTAGTCTGTGGATTGGCTACTGTTGCATCGAGAAGTGAATCTGCCGGTTCCCATTGATACTGATAATCGCCCGAACCTCCAGTAACTGTTCCTGTTAATGTAGTACTTGCACCATAAGATATAGTTTGTTCTTCTCCGGCATCAACAATTGGGTATGGATTTACAATTACAGGTTTTGTAATTGAATGAGTGCAACCATTGTTTGTAGTTACAAGTAATGTAACATCGTAAGTACCAAAGTTAGTGTAAAGATGATCCGGATTTTGGGCGTTTGAGGTGTTTCCATCATCAAAGTCCCATTCCCAGGAGCTAACAATGCCCGAACTCACAGTTGAGGCATCCGTAAATTCTGTCTGAATGCCATTGCATTCGGTTGTTGCATTAAAGTATGCAACAGGTATTGGATTAACCGTTACAGTAGCATTTCCACTTACGGTTCCGATACAATTAGCATCCTGAACATGGGTAAGTGCGTAAGCCGAACTGATTGTAGGTGTTACGCTAAATGTGTAAGGAGATGAATTTATCACTAAGTTCTGAGGATTGCCTCCGTTGGTAGTGTAAGTTACATCCCAGGGTGATTCACCGGTAAGTGTAATTGTAATATCGGTGCTTTCGCCAAGACAAAGAGATGTTGTTCCGCTTACCTGAGCCTGAACAGGACAAATACACGATTGGCTTCCACTGATTACCTGTGGAGTACAATCTACTTCATCTGTTACTGTGAACGCATAAGGTGTACTTTCGGGAATCAGGTTGCTGGTAAAAATGTAGGGTGGTCCTGCAGAAATACTTCCGTTGTTAGGAGTTATGGTATAAGTAGAAGGCATCCCTCCTGCAATCTCGAAACTAACAATGTAGTGAAGGTTGTCGGGTTGGCAGTCAGCTACTACGTTGGAAACGGTCAAAGGCGGATCTATTGCTACATTTGCCGTACCGCCAAATTGTGTCGCAGTACAATGATTGTCTTCAACATAAGTTAGTGTGTAGGTAGTGTTAACTAATGGAGTTACGGGAACAATATAAGTGCTGGTACCTATTAATGAATAAGTCTGTACATTCAAACCGTTAGAAATTTTTATTGTCCATGGCGGGGAACCTGTAAGCACAACAGTAAGATTTGTAGAGTTGCCTTCACAAATAGTATCTCCTCCCATTAAACCGCCTGTGGGTCGGGGATAAACAATAACATTCGTAGTGGTAGGCTGGCTGGTTTGTCCGTTCACCGTTATTGTTAGTGAATATACGCCTGCATTTGCCAGACTAACATTAAATAATACCGGATTTTGCAGGTTTGATATAAATCCTGCCGGACCTGTCCAGTGATAAGTAGCTCCCACTACTGGGTTAGCATTAAGTATCAGGGTTTCTCCTACGCAAAGGGGGCCGTTATTACCTGCCGGAGGAGGAAGTATTGTACAGTCGGTAGAACCACTACCACTGGTTTGAGAAAAATTAATATTACAAGGCTGTTGGGAATAATTTGTAATTAACAGGATATAATACTGCCCCGTAGAAGCGCTATAAATATCGCAGGTTTCTGTGGGATTAGGAGAGTAACTACAATCAATTACTTTGTTGCAGGTAAGTTGGGTACAGGATTGCTGATTTAAAAACGGACCCCAGCAACAAAAATCAATATCTTTAGATGGGGTGCTATACATGTAAATATGTAAATCACCGGGATTTGCTATTTTCATGTAATACCATGCAGGATTTGGAGTTGTTGATAAGCAGTTATAGCAAGGACCCGATTGCGCGCTTCCGGCACCAACTCCTGCCGGAAACTGGTAATTGGTTCCTGTACAGAATGGAAGAGCCGAATCACATAAAAGGTTTTGTGTAACATTTTCAGGAAATAAAATCGCATTGGATAACTGAAACAGTTTTTCCGATTTTTTTACATAAGCGGTTTTTTCTTCCGTATTCATTTCATTTCCTGATTTTTGAGCTTTGTCTTTTAAACTTTGCAGTCGGCTTTTTAAAAAGCCTATGCTATACGATTTATTTGCCGAAAAGCCCAATATCGTACTGTTTAAATCTGATTGATTACAAATCAGTATGGGATCGCCATACACAGCATTGAGAAAATAAGATTTTTCAAACAAATTGGGAAATAGACTCATATTCACCATAAAATAATGGTTTACATTATCTGAGCCTACAAATACCGACATTTCATCGTTAAAATTCACCATCTTCTTATCAATGGTTGAAATAGGTGTCAGTGAAAAATCTCCCGCTCCGGTTTGTGTAAAACTCTGGAGAGAAAACGAAAGACATAAAAATGTCAAAAGCAAAGGCAATAAATTTTTCCCCTTACCTAATTTGATGTAACTAAGCACCATATAATAAAAAATTAAATTTACGACTGCATTTTGTTAATAAAATGTTTGCAACAAACAGCCTGTTGAAAACCGACGCCAATATTAATAAAAAATAATATTGATTTACATACATACTATAAAATTTAAGATGTTTCCCCGCAGGTTTTTTCCGTAAAATCACCTGTTGCAATTCCGTATGTAAAAGTACATAAAAAAAACTATTTTCGCAAGACCGTTTACCATCATCTGTTCATTAAGGAATATGTATTTAATCATGAAAAATTTATTAATAGCATTTATTGTACTATTTCCCCCTGTTATAGCTGTAAGTCAAAATTATACAATAAATGGTACCATTACCGGCGTTCAAAAGATACCTGTTTATCTTTATACATATTACGGTGAGAAAACCAACCTTCTTGATTCAACAGTTACCAGTAACTCCGGAAATTTTACATTTTTACTGAAAAATGCCACACTTCCCGGAATATTGAAAATAAACATAGGAAAAAAAACCGCATTGGATATTATCTTTAACTATGAAAATATCAGTTTTCAGACCAATCTATTGCAACCTTTGGAAAATACATGCTTTACTGCCTCGCATGAAAATATTGCGTACTATTTTTATCTGTCTGAAAAGAAAGCAACCATGCAGGCACTCGAATTGTTGCATCCGCTGATAAATGAATATCCCCTAAAGGATGATTTTTTTACAGAAACAAAAAAAGAATTTATAAACCTACAAGCCGGATTCGGGGCAATATGCGACAGTATCATTGCCGCTAATCCTGGTTCCTTTGTAGCAAAGATCGTCAGGATGGAAAAATTTCCACCCATCAGCCCCGAGTTAACCGCCATAGAGCGTAACAATTTTATGCGGACGCATTTTTTCGACGGAGCCGACTTTTCCGATACCACCCTTATCAAAAGCAATATTATCAGTTCGCGTATCATTACCTATCTGTCGTTTTACCGCAATCCGCAGTTAGATAAGGACGAACAGGAAGCCTTGTTTATTAAAGGTATTGACACCATTATGCAGAAAGTGGCAACAAACGAAACCGTGTATGCTTTTGTGCTCGAATACCTGATTAACGGGTTTCAGAAGTTTGGTTACGAAAAGGTGCTGAATTACCTTGCTACGCATAACACTCTGGCGGAAAGTTGTATCAACAACGAACGGAAGCAGGAAATCCTGAAAAAAATAGGCAATCTGCAACGATTAGCTATCGGGAAAACGGCTTCGGAAATTGCAGGGAAGGATTTGCAGGGAAAACCCTTCAGCATGGCGGAAACAAGTGCCTCTTTTACATTAATTGTTTTTTGGGCATCGTGGTGTCCGCATTGCAGCCAGATGCTTCCACGTCTGTGGCAACTTGCCGATACTATTCCCTCTGCAAAATTTCAGATAATTACCGTTTCTATTGATACTGATGAATCTGCTTACAAAAAAGCAATACAAAACTTTAAGGGAAAATGGATTCATCTTTTTGATGGCAAAGGATGGGACGGAAAAATAGTAAGCAATTACGACGTGTTTGCAACTCCCACGATGTTCCTGCTCGACAACAATAAAACCATACTGGCAAAACCTATTACTTACGAAGAGCTTATCAAAGCATTGCGCGATTGTAAAGTGTTGTAGTTTAAATGTTAAGTAAGGATGTTGTGAATCACAACATATGAAAAAAGTCAGATTTAATAAAATTAAAAACAGTATCGCAAATTCATCTAAACGATGGTTTTTTTATTAACCATTTTGTGGTTTTATTAAATATTTATTTCCAGATATTTAGCCAGCCGATAAAGCTCTTTACCGTTCGTTTTTCTACTTTTTTACCAATAAGGCTTTGCATTATATCCCGGTATTTTTGACATTTGAATGCAACGGTCTTTTGTTGTCAACTATAAAAAATCATCGTCATTGACTTTGAAAAATTTATTTTGAACTATAAAAAATCCGTCGTTAATTTATGAAAGCATCTTCATTAACCATAATAAACACATTGTAAACTTGCTAAAAATAAATTCAGCAAGTTATAACCGAATATAACTTTATAAATTTAGATGAGCGTGTGATGTCCGTTTTCCCCAAATCTTTATACATTTGCCGGAAAAATAAGAATACAAAAACTTATCCTATATGCTTACAAATAACTTTATTACCCGTCACAATGGTCCCCAACCTGCTGAGGCAGAAGCCATGTTGAAAACCATTGGCGTTTCTTCACTCGAACAACTGATAGATGCTACCGTACCGGCTTCCATACAATTAAAGGAAGAACTTGATTTGCCCGTCGGCATGAATGAATATGAATATCTGCAACACATCAGGGAAATAGGGGCTAAAAATAAACTGTACAAAAGTTTTATCGGGATGGGGTATTACAATACCATCACGCCGGCTGTTATCATTCGCAATATCCTTGAAAATCCGGGTTGGTACACTTCCTACACTCCTTACCAGGCTGAGATTTCGCAGGGAAGACTCGAAGCCCTTCTCAATTTTCAGACTATGGTAAGCGACCTCACCAGTATGCCCCTTGCAAATGCCTCTTTGCTCGACGAAGGAACTGCTGCCGCAGAAGCCATGATAATGTTTTTTAACTCCCGTTCGCGTGAAGCTGTTAAAAACAATATTCATAAATTCTTTGTGGATGAAAATATTTTTCCCCAAACAATAGACGTTCTTAAAACCCGGTCGTTACCTCTTGGAATTGACCTCGTAACGGGCAATTATTCTGGTTTTACTTTCGATAACAGCTTCTTCGGAGCCATAGTTCAATTCCCTGATGGCATTGGAAACGTTAAGGATTATACAAAATTTGCGCAGGAATTGCACGAAAAGCAAATCATGATAGCCGTAGCCGCCGATTTGCTTAGTCTGGCATTGCTCACTCCTCCCGGTGAATGGGGCGCCGACGTTGTAGTGGGAAGTACCCAACGTATGGGCTTGCCAATGGGTTTTGGTGGACCGCACGCAGGATATTTTGCTACGAAAGAAGATTTTAAACGTAATATGCCAGGACGTATTATCGGCGTTTCGGTAGATGCCAATGGTACACCTGCCCTTCGTATGGCTTTTCAAAAACGCGAGCAACACATCAAACGCGAAAAAGCTACTTCCAACATCTGTACGGCTCAGGCTTTGCTTGCCATCATGTCGGGAATGTATGCCGTTTATCATGGAAAAGAAGGCATCCGCAAAATTGCCCGCCACATAAATATTCTTACGGGGGTTCTTTCACAGGAAGTACAGAAATACGGCTACATGCAATGCAATCAATACTTCTTCGATACACTTTGTATTCAATTACCTGAAACTGTTTTAGCAGAAAATATTCGCAAACAGGCATTGGAAAACAAGATGAACTTCCGGTATATTGATAATCGTAACATCGGAATCAGCATTGACGAAACTACAACCCTTCATGATATCAATTGTATTCTTTCAATTTTTGCAAAAGCAGCAGGTAAAACATTCACAACATTTGTTTGCAATCCTGTTGAATGCGAAAAAATACAGACTATCCCGGATACGTTATTAAGAAAAAGTAATTTCCTTACCCATCCGGTTTTCAACACCTATCATTCGGAAACCGACATGATGCGTTATATCAAAAAACTGGAAATAAAAGACTTATCGCTTAATCGTACCATGATTCCTTTGGGTTCGTGTACCATGAAACTGAATGCAGCCGCAGAAATGTTTCCTATTACATTTCCTGAATTCGGCGGTATCCATCCTTTTGTACCTTGCGACCAGGCCGAAGGTTATCACATACTTATAAAGGAATTAGGTAATGATTTATGTAAAATTACCGGTTTTTCGGCTATTTCATTTCAGCCCAACTCGGGTGCTGCCGGCGAATATGCAGGGCTGCTTGTGATTAAAAAATACCATCAAAGCCGTGGCGAAGGTCATCGCAACATTTGTCTGATACCCGCTTCTGCCCACGGCACTAATCCGGCAAGCTCACACATGGCAGGAATGGAAGTAGTGGTAGTACTTTGTGATGATAAGGGAAATATTGACATCAATGATTTAAGAAATAAAGCTATACAATATAAAAACAACCTTGCCGCCCTCATGGTTACTTACCCGTCAACCCATGGTGTTTTTGAGGAAGGAATACTCGAAGTTGTAGATACCATTCACCAGAATGGCGGACAGGTGTATATGGACGGAGCCAATATGAATGCCCAGGTGGGATTAACCAACCCTGGAACAATAGGAGCAGATGTTTGCCATCTCAACCTGCATAAAACCTTTGCCATACCTCATGGAGGTGGTGGACCGGGAGTAGGTCCTATTTGCGTAGCTTCCCATCTTGTACCCTTCCTGCCTTCTCACATAATGTTACAAACCAATAGTGAAAATGTTGCTGGTGCTGTTGCATCCGCTCCGTTTGGAAGTGCATTGGTGCTTTCCATTTCGTATGGTTACATAAAAATGTCAGGAGGAAAAGGATTGACACTGGCAACCAAATATGCAATCTTTAATGCTAATTATCTGAAAAGCTGTCTCGAAAAATATTATCCCATATTATATACTGGAAAAAATGGTTTCGTAGCCCACGAAATGATTCTTGATTGTAACGAATTTAACCGTACCGCGGGAATTGCTGTGATAGACATTGCCAAACGGCTTATGGATTATGGATTCCATGCACCAACGGTAGCTTTTCCGGTACATGGAACGCTCATGGTTGAACCTACCGAAAGCGAACCTCTGAGCGAACTCAACCGCTTTGTGGAAGCCATGATAGCAATCCGGAAGGAAATAGATGAAATCGCCGAGGGTAAAGCCGACAAACTGGTGAATGTGATTAAAAAAGCGCCCCATACTGCCAGTATGGTAACTGCCGACGAATGGATTTTACCATATTCACGTACAAAGGCAGCTTATCCTGTAGCTTCACTTAAGGAAGATAAATTCTGGTGCCCTGTAACCCGAATTGACGATGCTTGGGGCGACCGTAACTTGGTTTGTACTTGCCCGCCAGTAGCAGATTGACAATAAATACGCTGGCGGATACCTTTTTTAGCATTGTTTATGCTGTGTAATGGCGTTTGTGTAGTAGGATATTTTTGTATATTGCACAACTTATCGGTTTAAGGTATGTATAGCTATCAGCGTTTTAACACAAACACCAAAAAATCGGGCAACTGTGGTTTCCGTTTTTTTATACTATTCTTTATATTATTGATATTGTGTATCTTCAATGAAAATACATTTGCCCAAAACGATGCGCTGAGCCATTATCCCGAATACCCGTTACAGGTAATAGGTATGCACTTCCGGCAATTATTGAATGAAAAAACAGGTGGAGATTTGGAATATGGGGTCAGGGATGATGAAAAAACCCAAATGCATATTTCCTATAACGAATACTGGTTTGGATGGAAAGAGCCTGTAAAAACGGAATATTGCCTCACCGACAGTAAAGTGTCTCAACTTGTACTGCATTTTGCTACTAAGACCATACGCAATGAACTGATTAGGCAGATAAATATATTTTTAGGAACCAAAGGCGTCTCGAAAAAGATAGCAGGTGCCTCCACTGAATTTGCAATGTATTGGATAAAAAGCGGGCTAATGTTTTCGCTGCAGGACTACGGCAGTTACATGGAAATGTACATCACCCTTGCCAGCATTCACGACGAAGATATTCCCAAACTTCCGAAAGGAGTGCTGTTGCTTGCCGAAACACAATTGAGAAGCACGAAAAAAGTCCAGGGGAAAAAAATTCAGTTAGCCGGAATCCGTTTCGATAGTACCGGCATGTTTTTTCGCAATTTTTATTTGATTACTCAGGATGAAGGCAGCGGAAAAACCGCTGTAACTTTTTTCCCTTCAAAATACGATGGTGGTTATAGCCCTTTATTGCAACTTATTGATTTTACAGGAGATAATGTCCCGGAGGTGTTTGTTACCGTTCCAACAGGAAGTAGCGGCGGAATAACCAACTATTTTGTGTATTCTATTACTGGTTCGCAACCCGAATGTATTTTTTCTCCCGAACCCCGTTACCAGCTAAGTGTAAGTGGCCGGTTTGAAAAAGAATATAAGGCATCAATGTTGCTTATGCCCGAAAGAAAAAGTTTCACCGTCAATCTTTTACGATATAAGCAACTGTATGACGAAATGAAAGTATATAAAAATGGAGCATTGGAAAAGCCTGTCAGCATTTGGATTAGTGGCTATGTAAACATGACTGCCCGCGATGTGGATAACGACGGTATACACGAGCTTAAAGGTATTCAGCAAATTAAAGGCATAACGAACTCCAACGACATTGCCGATGCCGTTTCGTACTGGAAATGGAAGGATAAAAAGTGGCAACTAATTAAAACAGAAATAATTACTAATAAATAGTAATTCTGTAAATTTTTCGTAATTGCAAGTTGCTTTTCGAAAAAATTGCCTCACCGCGTGATACTGATGAGGCAATTTTTATAAGTAACTATTTTGCAATAAAATTATCTAAGCCCTAACTTGTCAATACAGTACATGATTTTTCCAAAAGTGCGTTCGATATCGTTATCAAGCCCTATCGAAAATCGAATCAAGCCTTCGCTCATTCCCATTTCTTTCTGAATTTCTTCGGGAACTTCGCTCGAGGTGCTTTTTCCCGGATTACTGAATAATGTTTTAAAATAACCAAGGCTTACGGCAAGGTAACCAACTCCTTCTTTTTCCATCAGTTCCATTAAAGCATTGGAGTGTTCGGCAGTTCCCATGTCAATGGCTATCATGCCACCAAAACCAAATTCCGGGTTCATGATCCGTTTTAGGGTTTCATGCCCTTTGTTTTCGGGCATACCAGGATAAATTATTTTTATTCCCATTTCCTTAAATTTGTTACACAGATACATAGCATTATAGCTGTGTTGTTTCATCCGGATATGTAGAGTATGCAGGTTTTTTAAAATGGAGGAAGAACGCATCGGATCAAGTACAGGACCGAGAATCATGGCTGTACCAGAATTTACATCTATCAATGAATTAATATATTCGTTAGAACCACAGATAGCACCCGCTACACAGTCGTTTTTCCCGTTTACAAATTTTGTTAAACTGTAAACCACAATATGTGCTCCGAGCCTTGCGGGAGAAACTATCATCGGAGTAAAGGTATTGTCAACTACAAGTTTAATATTGTGTTGATTTGCAATTTCTGCTAAAGCTGGAATATCAGCTACTTGTAAAAGTGGGTTGGACACACTTTCTGTATAAATCAATTTAGTATTAGGATGGATAGCTTTTTTTACATCATCCAATTTTGTAGTGTTAACAAAACTTACACTGATATTGAACTTTTTAAGATAATTGTTCAGAAAGGCAAAAGTACCGCCATAGGTTGTCATGCTTGAAACGATATGGTCTCCGGCGTTGCAAAGTTGTAGAATAGCCGAAGTAATGGCTGCCATTCCTGAGGCAGTAACCCATGCTGCTTCGGTGCCTTCCATTGCTGCCATGGCATCGGCAAGATATTTATTGCTTGGATTCCAATGGCGTGAATATAAAAAACACCCTTCCGCTTCCCCTTGGAAAGTTTCGGTCATGGTTTTAGCCTGAAAAAAAGTGTAGGTTGCAGAATCGGTGATAGATGGATTTACGTCGCCAAATTCTCCGAATTGGAGTAGGTTTTGAACTTGTGTTGCGGGATCGAATTGCATTGTGCTATTTTTTATGTGTGAATTGATTGCTGCAAAAGTATGAGTATTATATAAATTGATTATATATTATAATAATTTATAATCTATTATTGAATATTATTTTAAATTTGTAATTTTAATTGGCATTAATAATGATATTTGTAATTTAAGTATTAAAAAAATGGACACCCACTTTCATCTTGATAGTTTGGATAAAAAAATTCTGGGGTATCTTACCCAAAACGCACGTATTTCTTATCTCGAAATTGCCCGTAATTGCCGTGTTAGCGGAGCTGCCATACACCAACGTATTCAGAAAATGACAGGTGCGGGTATCTTTTCCGGAATCCAGTTTACATTGAAGACCAAAAACATTGGGTATCTTACCTGTGCTTTTATCGGAATACAGGTAAATCTTACCAGTACTCGTACCCATGAAGAGGTTTTTGAAAAAATAAAACAAATCCCTGAAATAGTGGAATGTCACCATATTTCAGGGAAATACTCTCTCCTGGTAAAAATTTATACCCGCAATAATGAGCATTTGAAGAATATCATAGTCGAAAAAATACAATCATTGCCAGAAATCACTTTTACCGAAACATTTATTTCGCTCGAAGAGGGATTTACCAGGCAGATTTCTGTTGATAATTTATAAATTATTATTATTCAGCTCCTCTGAAATAATGTCTTTCAACTGATTGTATTCTGTCGTTACCCTGAACTGGGGAAAATCACGAATTACATTTTCGGGAGGGCGAAACAAAATGCCCGCATCGGCTTCGAGGAGCATGCTCGTGTCGTTATACGAATCGCCCATTGCTATCACACGGTAATTCAGGCTTTTTAATGCGGATACCGTTTTGCGTTTGGGGTCGGTGGTACGTAAGTTATAGCCGGTAATAGCGCCATCATCATTGATAACCAATGAATGACATAAAAGAGTAGGAAAATCCAGTTTTTCCATCAATGGCATCCCAAACTGAATGAAGGTGTCAGATACAATGATTACCTGTGTAAGCCGACGCATCCAAAGCAGGAATTCTTTTGCCCCCGGCAAGGGGTTAAGAGTTGAAATTACATCGGTGATATCTTTCAGTTTCAGACCTTTTTTTTTGAGGATGTTTATCCTGTATTTCATCAACTTATCGTAATCAGGTTCATCGCGGGTAGTAATTCGCAGTTCGGGAATTCCTGTCCGTTCGGCAACATTAATCCAGATTTCGGGGGTAAAAACGCCTTCAAGGTCGCAACAAACAATATTCATCATCGGCTATTGTATTTATTTAAAAGATAGGTTTTAAAACTTGTATAATCATTTGACAAACTGTCGAAAAATTCAGTTTTTGACTCAATTCCTTCAAGGCTTGGAGGTAAAGCCGGGTTAATTCCGGTAATTTCAAAAATATGCTCCGGAAATTTAGCGGGATGTGCCGTTTCGAGTGAAATGCAAAGCTGTGAAGGTAGATTTTCTTCGGGAAATTTTTCGAGGTAATGCTGCAAACCTGCCCATGCAACAGAGCCATGTGGTTCTAATAGTACAGAATATTTATTCCATGTATCAAATATAATTTGTTTTGTTTGAACATCATCAATACTTACTGAAAATATTTGTTTCCGCATTAAATTGATATCTGCCTGGCGGTGAATATTTCCTTTTTCATCCATGATTCCGCCAAAAAGTGCAACTACTCTTGCCAGGTTGCTTGGATGACCCACGTTCATAGCACTCGAAATACAATTGAGCGAAGGGACAATCTTATTGTAGATACCTGTTTGCAAGTATTTAGGAAATTCATCATTGCTGTTTACTGCAATAACAAATTTCTTTACCGGAAGTCCCATTTTCATGGCAAGTAAACCACCCATCATATCACCAAAATTTCCGGAGGGAACTGAAACTATTGTTTTTTCATTTCCAATGTCTTTTGCAAGACGTGAATATGCATAAAAATAATATACTATTTGTGGTATTAATCTGCCAATATTTATTGAATTTGCCGACGATAAATTGAGAAAATCAAGCTCGGGATCAGAAAACGCTTGTTTTACCAGATGCTGACAATCATCAAATTTTCCATCAACAGAAATTGTTGTAACATTTTTACCAAGAGTGGTCATCTGCTTGCGCTGGCGGGTAGTAACTTCCTTTTCGGGAAAAAGGACTGCAACCTGAATAGCATCAAGCCCGTAAAAGGAATTTGCAATGGCACTCCCGGTATCGCCCGAAGTTGCCGTTAGGATTAGTAAATTTTTATTGCTGATTTTTAGGTAATGCTGCATTAGCCTACCCATCATTCTTGCAGCGAAATCTTTAAAGGATGCCGTAGGACCCTGATCGAGGCGCAGAATGAATTTATTTTCGTACACCCTTTCAAGCGGAACAGGATAATCGTAAGCATCTTTTACTATCCCTTTAAGGACATCATCACTTATTTCCCCGTTGAGAAATTTCTGGGTTACAACAAACGCAATTTCATGGTATTCCATACTGGAAAACTGCTTTATTTCTTTAATAGAAAGTATGGGGATAGTTTTGGGCATAAACAATCCGCCATCAGGCGCCAGTCCTTTCATCAGCGCTTGGCTGAAAGAAACCGGTTGCGTTTGCAGGTTGGTTGAATAAAATAAAAGAGGACTGTTTTTCATTATCTTCTCAGTTTTGCAGAGGAAGCTCCTCCAGCCGAGTACTCAGGAGCAGTTGTTTTGGTTATTTTTCCATCCAGTGTAGCCAATGCCTGTTCCAGGTCGGCAATGATATCGTGGGGATGTTCGGCTCCTACGCACAGGCGGATAAGGTTAGGTGGGATGTCGGCTATTTTGCGACCTTCTTCTCCCTGTTGCTGATGGGTGGAAATGGCAGGGATGGTAGCCACTGATTTTATCCTGCCCAGGTCTGTTGCACGCCAAATCCGTTGTAAGCCGTCAAATACTTTACGGGTATCGGCAGCACTGCCTTTTATCCGGAACGACATCAGGTGTCCGTAACGGTTCACTTTTTCTCCATATTGGCTATCATATTCCGAATCTGCAAGATACATATAATGCGAAGCCAGTTTGTGTAGCGGATGGGATTCCAGCCCCAAATAATCTACTCTTTCCACATGTTTATGGGAAGAAAGGAAATGGGCAACTTCGAGGGTGGAACGGCTTTTCAAATCCATGCGTGAACGCAAGGTTCTGATATCATTTAAAGCCATCACGGCATTGAACGGAGAAATATTGGGACCATTATCACGGTTGGGTAACAGTTTCAAATAGCCGCAGAAATCGGCTTTCATAGCAGAATTATTGATTTTTGTAACGATATTTTTTCGGGAGATGACAGCTCCGATGATTCCAAATCCACTCGTGGCAAGCGATTTAGTAACAGATTGCACAACAATATCTGCTCCGAAAGCAATCGGACGCATGAGGGCAGGAGTAGCTATGGTTGAATCAATTATCAAGGGCAATTGATGTTTGTGGGCTATTTCTGCCACTTTTTCGAGATCAAAAAAGGATTGTCCCGGGTTGCTCGGCATTTCGCCATACAAAAAACGGGTGTTTTCGTCAATTTTCGATTCCCATTCTTTCAAATCATTACTATTGATAATTTTTCTCCATTCGATTCCTCTTTCCTGTTCTTTGCGAATGGCAAACTGTTGAAATGTACCTCCATACACCTGGCATGTGGCAATAAAATTCATTTTTTTGCCCGGGTATGCCGGATCGTCAACCAAAAAAGGATCCACAGCGCTTTGGATGGCAGCCATCCCCGAAGACGTGGCTATGCAGGAAGTTTCGAGCCCTGTTCCGTAACCTTCAAGCAATGCAAGCACCCCTTCAAGGTAATACATGCTGGGGTTAGCGATACGGGAATAGCACCATGTGGGTATCTGGTAACTGAGGGCGGCTTCCATTTCGTCAGAGTCGCGGTAACTTTGCGATGTAGATAAGTAAATAGGTTCTATAATGGCTCCCTGGTTAAAATCAAGAGCTTCCTGCATGGAATAAATTCCATGAACTGCAATGGTATCGAAACGACATTGCCGCATTTTTTGTAAATATTCTGCATGCCAATTAATTGCCTTTTTCCCGGCGTTGATGTAATGATTGAGCCCGTTGCTTTCCATAAATTTATGTTTGAATTAGGTTGAAAAATTTTGCCGAAATATATAAAAAAATACAAAACCAAAGATTTTTCCTCAGAAATTTTTTAACAAAAAACGTAAGCAAACCATTTTCCGTTGTATTTGTTAGTAAATCATGCTTAAAATCTTTTTAAAAATGTAACTTTGCACCTTTAAATTTTTTGAAATATGACTTATGATCTGATAGTTATCGGCAGCGGTCCAGGAGGATACGTAGCCGCCATCCGTGCCTCGCAATTAGGAATGAAGGTTGCCGTAGTGGAAAAAGCCGAATTGGGTGGCATCTGCCTCAACTGGGGTTGCATCCCTACCAAAGCATTGCTAAAAAGCGCACAGGTTTACAATTATATGAAACATTCTGCTGATTATGGCATAAGTATTTCCGGCGAGATTACCCCTGATTTTGAAGCTATCGTTCGTCGTAGCCGTGGTGTTGCCGAAGGCATGAGCAAAGGCGTGCAGTTTTTATTTAAAAAAAATAAAATTGAAATTATCAATGGTTTTGGTAAAATAAAACCAGGGAAATTGGTAGCTGTTACCGATACCGAAGGCAACACAACCGAATACACTGCCAATCATATAATTCTTGCAACCGGCTCGCATTCACGCGAATTGCCCAACCTGGAACAAGATGGAAAACGCATCATTGGTTACCGCGAAGCAATGACTTTGCCCGAACTTCCGGCATCCATGGTGGTAGTTGGCTCTGGGGCAATAGGTTCGGAATTTGCTCATTTATACAACTCATTGGGTACCAAAGTTACCCTGATAGAATTTTTGCCCAACGTGGTGCCAGTAGAAGACGAAGAGGTTTCAAAACAACTGGAACGTTCGTTTAAAAAATCCGGGATGAAGGTGATGACTTCTTCTTCTGTTGAATCAGTTGACACCAGCGGAGAGCTTTGCAAAGTAACTGTAAAAACCAAAAAAGGCGAAGAGATTATCGAAGCAGAAATCGTTCTTTCCGCTGTTGGAATTGCTACCAACCTAGAAGGTATTGGTTTGGAAGATGTTGGAATTGCCGTAGAAAAGGAAAAAGTGGTAGTAGATGCTTTTTACCAAACCAATGTAGAAGGTTACTACGCCATTGGCGACATCGTTCCGGGGCCAGCACTTGCTCACGTTGCTTCGCACGAAGGCATTACCTGTGTGGAAAAAATTGTTGGGCTGAATTCTGAACCCATTGATTACAAAAACATACCGGGTTGTACCTACACCTCTCCCGAAATTGCTTCCGTAGGATATACCGAAAAAGCCGCCATAGAAGCTGGTTACGAAATTAAGGTTGGAAAATTCCCGTTTTCCGCTTCCGGAAAAGCCAGTGCTGGCGGAAACAGAGATGGTTTTGTAAAAGTGATTTTTGATGCCAAATATGGAGAATGGCTTGGATGCCACATGATTGGTGATAATGTTACAGAAATGATAGCCGAAGCAGTGGTTGCCCGTAAGTTAGAAACCACCGGGCGCGAAATTATCGATGCAGTACATCCACATCCTACCATGAGCGAAGCTATTATGGAGGCTGTGGCTGCGGCTTATGGAGAGGTTATTCACTTGTAAAATATAATAAATCATTATTTTTTAAACAACTAATTGTATTTGAATGGAAATTATCCCAACCGAAATCCCTGACGTATTAATCATTAAGCCTGCCGTGTTTAAAGACGACCGTGGCTATTTTTTTGAATCTTATAATCAGGATAAGTTCTCAGCCCAGGGTTTAAACCTGCATTTTGTGCAGGACAACGAGTCGAAATCGCAAAAAGGAGTGCTTCGCGGGCTGCATTTTCAAAACCCCCCTTATGCTCAGGGTAAACTGGTCAGGGTGATGAAGGGAGCAGTAATTGATGTGGCTGTGGACATACGCAAAGGCTCTCCCTGGTATGGCAAGTGGGTTTCCATCGAATTGAATGAAGACAATAAATTTATGTACTGGGTTCCGGAAGGTTTTGCCCATGGCTTTGTTACTCTTACCGACGACACGGTGTTTTTTTACAAATGTACCAATATGTATAACAAGGCTTCGGAAGGCAGCCTGCGCTGGAACGACCCCGACTTGAACGTGCAATGGGGAGTGAATAATCCTATTCTCTCCGAAAAGGATAAGGTTTCGCCTCTTTTCAAAGACTTTGAAAGTAAATTTATCTATTGAGATTCCGTTTTCGCTTTTCGCTGGGAGAATTGATGTAATTTTGCAGCCGTTTTTAAAAACACGATGGCGAACGCACTGGAAATTTACGGAGCAAGGGTTCATAATCTTAAAAATATTGATTTAGTCATACCACGAAACAAGCTGGTAGTTATTACCGGACTGAGTGGTAGCGGGAAATCATCTCTGGCTTTCGACACTATTTATGCCGAAGGTCAGCGTCGTTATATGGAAACTTTTTCGGCCTATGCCCGCCAGTTTATCGGAAACCTGGAACGTCCTGATGTGGACAAAATCACAGGATTAAGTCCCGTTATTTCCATCGAACAGAAGTCAACCAATAAAAATCCGCGTTCTACCGTTGGCACAATCACCGAAATCTACGATTTCCTGCGATTGCTTTACGCCCGTATTGCCGATGCTTATTCCTATGTTACCGGTGAAAAAATGATTCGTTACAACGAACATCAAATCATTGAACTGATCATGAAAAGCTATTCCGATAAAAATATAATTCTCCTTTCTCCACTGGTAAAGGGCAGAAAAGGACATTACCGTGAGCTTTTCGAGCAGATTCGCAAACAGGGTTTTCTTAAAGTAAGAGTTGATGGCAACCTGGAAGAAATTTCTTTCGGAATGCAGTTGGACCGTTACAAAGTACATGACATTGAACTGGTGATTGATAAAATTGCCGTGAATGGAGATTCGGAAAAGCGTGTACACGACTCGGTAAATACGGCATTGCGTCATGGTAAAGGCGTTTTAACGGTGCTGGATGTTGCTATCGGCGAAGCCCGCCATTTCAGCCGCCTGCTGATGTGCCCTACTTCGGGCATCTCTTACGAGGAACCGGAGCCAAATACCTTTTCATTCAACTCGCCATACGGTGCTTGTCCACATTGTAACGGGCTTGGTATAATTGCCGAAGTTGACCTCGAAAAAATTACCCCCGACAAATCAAAATCTATCCGGAAAGGCGGTCTGGCTCCCCTGGGCGAGCATAAAAACAACTGGATTTTCAAACAACTGGAAGCCCTTGGCGAAAAATATGAGTTTACCCTCGATATGCCCATCGAAGAATTTTCCGACGAAGCCATCCAGGTAATTTTATACGGAACTGATGAACTGATACGCGTTAAAAACGAATATCTTGGCATCACCAATACCTACACCCTGAATTTTGAAGGGATAGTAAATTTTATTCAGAATCAGAATTCCTCCTCCGACTCTACATCCATCCAGAAATGGACTGGCAACTTTATGAACGACATTGACTGCCCGGAATGTAAAGGTAGCCGACTGAAGAAGGAATCGCTTCATTTTAAAATTGCTGGTAGAAATATTTCTGAAATTGCCAACCTCGATTTGCTGGCTTTCAAACAGTGGATGGAAGATATTCCTTCACAGCTTGATGAGAAAAAACTGCGGATAGGACATGAAATTATCCGTGAAATACAAACCCGTACTCGTTTTTTGCTCGATGTAGGATTGGATTATCTCGCCCTGAACCGTCCTTCGCGTAGCCTTTCCGGTGGCGAAGCGCAACGCATCCGCCTTGCTACACAGATAGGTTCGCAACTGGTAAACGTACTGTACATCCTCGACGAACCGAGCATCGGGCTCCATCAGCGGGATAACGTACGTTTGATAAAGTCTTTAAAGGACCTTCGCGACATCGGGAATTCGGTTATTGTGGTGGAACACGACAAAGAAACCATCCTCGCTGCCGATTACGTAGTGGATGTAGGTCCCGGAGCCGGTGTTCATGGAGGAAAAATTGTTGCCGTCGGCACACCCGACCAGATGAAAGGTTGTAAAACACTTACCTGCCAATACCTTTCCGGAAAAAAAGAAATTTCTGTCCCTGAAAAAAGGCGTATCCCCAATGGGTATTCGCTGCTTTTGAAAGGAGCCAGCGGCAACAACCTGCAAAATCTTGATGTGAAATTCCCGCTTGGAATTTTCACCTGCATTACCGGAGTTTCGGGAAGCGGAAAATCTACTTTGATAAACGAAACACTTTATCCTATCCTTAGCCAGCATTTTTACCGTTCTGATAAAAAACCATTGGCTTACGAAAGTATTGATGGGTTGCAGTTTATTGATAAGGTTATCGAAATTGATCAGTCGCCTATCGGGCGTACACCCCGTAGCAATCCGGCAACTTACACCGGCGTTTTCGACGACATCCGCAAGCTTTTCCACCAGTTGCCCGAAGCTAAAATCAGAGGGTACAAACCCGGCAGATTTTCGTTTAATGTGAAAGGCGGACGTTGCGAAACCTGTGGTGGTGCCGGTTTACGTATCATCGAGATGAACTTTCTGCCCGATGTGCATGTGGTGTGCGAAGAATGCAACGGCAGGCGTTATAACCGCGAAACCCTCGAAGTGCGTTACAAAGGAAAATCCATCAGCGATGTGCTCGATATGACCATCGAACAGTCCGTGGAGTTTTTCGAAAACATCCCGTCTATCCTGCAAAAGATACGCACACTAAAAGAAGTGGGGCTGGGATATATCACTTTAGGTCAGCAGAGTACTACCCTCAGCGGTGGTGAGGCACAGCGCATAAAGCTTGCTACCGAACTATCGAAACGCGAAACTGGCAAAACGTTTTACATCCTCGACGAACCGACTACCGGGCTGCATTTTGAAGATGTAAAAGTACTACTCGAAGTATTAAACCGCCTGGTGAACCGTGGCAACACCGTCCTGGTGATTGAACACAACATGGAAGTGATAAAAGTAGCCGATTACATCATTGATCTTGGACCCGAAGGCGGCAAGCGTGGTGGTACCATCGTTTGCGAAGGTACTCCCGAGCAAATCATTGATTGCAAACAAAGCTATACGGCGGAGTTTCTCAGAAATGAACTTTGAAAAGTAAGAGTGCCATACATTTAAAGCTTTTTTATCATTTCAAACTGCTTTCCTTTTAATGGAATACCGTTTGATTCTAGAAAAGCATCTATAGATTCGCAGGTGGTTTCGGCATTGACCGCTTTTACAGAAGAGTGCCGGTTATATTGAATCATTTCTTTAAGCAAAACAGTGGCAATGCCCTGCCTTCTGCAGGATTTATCCACAGCAATTTGCGTTATATCTCCTGAGCCAGGCTCAAAAATACCATATCCGACTAATTTCGACTCCTGATATACTCCGATGATTTTAAAATCAGCTATGCTCCGCTGTACAGCTTCAAAGCTGTTTTGCCACGAAGGTTTAAAATCCCAAAATCGCATGAATTGTTCTTTATTGTCCAGGCTGGTTTCTTTCATGTAAAATGCAGCCGGCAAATCTTTAGACAGTAACTTTACTTCGGTGTTGGCCTGAACATAGTAGTTAAATTCTCTGCTTACGGTAAAATCAAGGTTTTTATAAACCGAAATAGCGTTTGGGTTGTGTTGCAGCACCTCAAGCAAATATTGAGTGATGTTTGCTTCTTTCAGAAAAGGAATAGAAACTGTAAAAACTTTAGAGGCTAATCCCTTGCCCCGGTATGCCTTTATCGTTCCCGTTCCCGTATCATAAGCTGTTTTTAATCCGTTAAAGCTACCTATTCCATTCAGAGTAAATGCTACCAGTTTATTGCTGTCAAATGCCCCGAATGATAGTTCGGAAACAAATCCTCTGCGCTTTAGTATTATGCTGAGTTCCTCTTTATTTACCTGGACTTCGTAGCTGCCAAAAGCCTCATTAAATGCTTCAAATAAAGTATCGAAGCTTATTTTGTCGAGTGATTTTATTTCTTCCATAAGAATTCTTAGTTAAAGTATGGTTGGTAAATGTTTATATCCCACTTTGTTAATTTTCCGCTCAGCCAGGGAAGTAAAAGAAATCCCTAAATCCCGGTCCTCTGTTTTGCAGAGTTTTTTTTATAGAAAAATTAAGCAAAGAAACTTATTTTTTTCTTGCAATACATTTTATTTTTCTCTGCTGAGTGTGTGGAATTTGAGGGATTATGATAGACCAATAGATAAAAAAAAGTGAGAATTCGATGTAAGGATTCAGCCCATTATTCGTATAAAAAATATTATATTAATATTTCGCCATAGGCGATTAATGCCAATAGAATGCTGGTTATTAAAAGAAAATTGTCCGTGGGACATTAATCCTGTTAATTATTGATCTTTTAACGGAGGATACATAGAGATAAAAAATTCTTTTTATTGATATTAAAATTTTAACGGATTAAAATTTGGCAAATGCAAAATATTTTATGTCGAACTCAGGTATTGGTATTCAGTTAGGGCAGGCAGGGAGTTGGTCAGGGAGGTGTGGGCATACAGTTAGGAAAAGCTTAAAGTTAATAGCGGAAGGGCTGGTAAACAGTTACGGAAGGTACGGCACATCGTGCCGAAATAAAGAACACCTAAATCCTAATTCCTGCCCCTCAGTTCCTAATTTCTGTTTATCTTTGAAGCAAAATAATTTTAACCTGTATTTATGATTGAAAAAGAAGATATATCGGAAGACCAGCTTATTCGCGAAGCTTTTGAACAGAAAAACTGGAACGAAATAAAGACCTACGACTCATGGCAGATATTTAAAATAATGGCAGAGTTTGTGGATGGGTTCGAAAAGTTAGGTCGTATCGGTCCTTGTGTTACCGTTTTCGGCAGTGCCCGCGTAAAACCCAACAGCAAGTATTACAAGCTTGCCGAAGAGGTAGCTTACCTGCTTACCAAAAAAGGATTTGGTATTATTTCCGGTGGTGGCCCCGGTATCATGGAAGCTGCCAACAAAGGTGCGCATTTTTCGGGCGGACGTTCGGTAGGACTCAACATTGCCCTTCCTTTCGAGCAAACTTCTAACCCATTCATTGATGCCGATAAACTTCTCACTTTTGACTACTTCTTTGTTCGCAAAGTAATGTTTATGAAATATTCGCAGGGATACATCGTAATGCCGGGTGGTTTTGGCACCCTCGACGAACTTTTCGAAGCCATCACGCTTATTCAAACACATAAAATGGTTCGTTTTCCTATTGTAATGGTAGTAAAAAGTTACTGGGAAGGCTTGTTTCAATGGCTTTCCAATACCTTGATGGAAGAACATCATATCAATCCGGACGATTTGAAAATTTTTAAGCTGGTGGATACCGCCGAAGAAGCCGTGCAGGTAATCGAAGATTTCTATCAGAAATACGCCTTAAAACCGAATTTCTAAAGCCTTGAGCTATGAGTTTGGAGTAATGAGAAGCCATACATTGGCACATAATTCCCAGCTCTCAACTCATAGCTCCTAACTTTGTGTTCCTATGCAAACAAAAATTCTAATGCACCTCTACGATATTCAGGGTGAAGGCTGTCATGTTTTTATACAGGTGGCTGTAAATGGTAAGAATGCAAACATGCTTATTGATACAGGCGCCTCCCGGACAGTTTTTGATAAAAACCGTATTGAAAAATTTATTCCTTTTCATCGGCTCGAGCTTATCCAACATGATAAACTTTCCATGGGACTCGGAAGTATGCCCCTCGAAAGCGAATTATTCACTATCGAAAGTCTTGTAATAGATACAATACAAATAGATGATTATATTACTGTTGCTATTAATCTTGCACCTGTCAACGAGTTGTATAACAGCTTGGAAATCCCTGCGGTGGATGGTGTTATGGGTGGAGATTTGCTTTTGGCATTAAAGGCAAAAATAGATTATGGCAAACAAACGATTACACTTACAAAAAATAAGCTATAATTTATTGTTAATAACATCTTCAATTTGCATTGTAGCCATTGTTAACAGCTCTGAGTAATCTAAAGGTTGCATTCGGTTTAAATAAAATAATAACAGTCCTGTAATCAGATTTTTAATTTCCATCATTGCCAACTCTGCATTGTTTGAACTAATCTGACCGTTTGCAACAGAAATATTCCACTCCTCGGAGCTTAAACGGTTAGGGAAGGTATATATCAGTTTATGTGTTTCATACGATTGTCCCAAAGCATTTCTTTTTTCCAAAAAAAACAGCTCAAATATACCAGGATATTGGATAAAATATTTAATGTAAGCTATATATATATCTTTAATTTTTTGTCTTCCATGGATTGAATTTTGTGTTTCAGAAATAACAAAATCTTCGCATTCTTTTTGAAAATCGTTTACGCATTCAAAAATAAGGGCATTGATATCTTTGAAATAATTATACAAAGTGGCATAGGAATACCCGGCTCTGTCGGCAACAGAACGAACACTGACACCTCTAAGCCCTTCTCCCTTTATAATTTCACGGGTAGCCTCAATAAAATATGAGCGCATTCTTTGCTCCTGAATTTCTTTATTTTTCATATTAACGGTGTTAATTTAATTATCGTTGCAAATATAATTAATAATAAGTATGCAATGTTAATACTTGTTTAAAATATTTAAAAATGTTTTTCTCCGGATGCACAGTAAATAATAGTTTTTCCCATATAAAAATAAATTTTGATTATTTTTCCCAATGTAAAATGGATGAAAACTTTATCAGAATACATTAATAAATAGAAATTTTTCTTAAAAATGATTTATACTATTATATCCTTAGTTTTCGTTGTAATTAAATGTTTTTGAATAGCTGTTTTTTAAAATTTATTTACTGTGTTGTACTTACCGGAGTATGCTTTTGCGGGTATGCACAGGAAAACAACACAGTGAAGATAGCAGGGCGGACTGTAAGTAAACATACTTTTTTAAATGCTTCCGGAGTTAAGGTACAGAATATCCGGACATATCAAACAGTAATTTCTGATGCAAACGGACGTTTTTATCTCAAAGTAAAACTGGGGGATACGTTGTTGTTCAATGCTAGCTCTTATTTTCCTAACACCATAACACTTACTGAAATCAGTACCGACACACTCAACCCTGTAATATTTTATCTTAGTCCAAGATACATTAAATTAGAAACAGTTGAGATTATAGCAAACAAAACCCCAAGTCATACGTATGCTAATTCTGATAATGTAAAGCCTGCTACAATTATGAGCCCGGTATCCTTCATTTATGAAAAACTAAGTCGTGGGTACAAGGCATATGAGAAACTGGAGGAACAGAAGAATAAAGATAGTGCGAAGGAGTATCTCAGATGGAGGCTGAGCGGACAGCAGATATTTTCAATTATTCACTTAAAAAATAAAGAGTTGGATACGTTTACCGACTTTTGTGCTTTTGATGAAAATTTTATCCGTAGATCAAGCGACTATGATTTTATTGTTGCAGTTAAAGCAAAGTACAAAGATTATCTGCTGACTAAAATTGGTGAAAATGCTATTATTAATTTTGATAGCATCCCGATAGGTGTTAAATAAAAATCAACCAAACCAAGATAAAAACCGGTAATAAAATAACAAGCGAGAACCTGAAAATGTAACTAAAAAAGCCTGGCATTCTTATTTGGCTCGCTTCCGCAATGGATTTTATCATAAAATTGGGACCGTTTCCGATGTAAGTCATGCTTCCGAAAAGCACTGCAGCAAGTGAAATTGCTTTTAAAAGGCTGGAAGGTATTCCGGCTATTTTATCAGTATAGGCTAAGAATATACCTGATTGTTCGTTCATTCCCAGCGCAAGGGAATGAAATGTAACAGCAGTGGGAGTATTATCAAGAAAACTGCTGAGAAGCCCGGTTAAGAAATAAAACTGAGCTGGACTTTTAATACCCAAATTTGTTGCATTACTTTCGAGATAAAGAATACAAGGTGTCATTGTAATAAAAATTCCCAGGAAAATATATGCAATTTCTTTTACAGGTTCCCACGAAAAACCATTGTCCTGAAAATATTTTTTTGGAGTGTATTTCAAAGAAAAAAACATTAATAACAATAGCAAAATTTCTCTTGAAAACTTTAAATATTCATACCGTTTAAAAACAGGAAACGTGTTGGCATTCACTATTGCTATGGTAAGAATAACAGCAGCAAGCACGATAAAATTCTTTGATCCTTTGATTTTGATTGGAACAAAAATACTTTTGTCTTTTTTAATATTTACCGGAGATTCTTTTCTATAGAAATAAAAATCAAACATATAGTATATCACTATCAATAAACTGTTTATAAACAACCATTCCGGGAACAGTTGAAAAAACCATGTAAATGGTGCCCCTTTAAGGTACATTATAAAAAGAGGCGGATCCCCTATGGGAGTTAGTAAACCTCCACAATTGGCTACAATAGCGATGAAAAACAGTAAAGTATGTGATTTGAACTGTCTTTCACTATTAGTTTGAATAAGCGGTCGTACCAATAACATAGATGCTCCTGTTGTACCAATAACCGATGCCAGAATAGCTCCTGTTCCCAAAAAAATGGAATTTGTTGCAGGCGTAGCTTCAATATCTCCACCAATATTAATTCCTCCTGTAATTACATACAGGGTAGATAATAAAATAATAAAAGGAAGGTAATCGAACAAAATAACATGTTCAAGTTGGTTTATATTTCCCTGTGCAATAAGAAAATACATTACAGGCATTCCTAAGAGCAGGGAAATTAGGAGCTTATTAGAATTTTTATCCCACCATTTGTGATAAAGCATTGGTCCGGTGGCAATAATGCCAAGTATAAGGAAAAAAGGAAGTATTTCGTAAAAAGGTATTGGTGTCATATTAAAAATAATTGTAAAAATAAAAAAACCCGGATAATTTTCCGGGTTTTGTATAAATCAATTAATATAGGATTAACCTTGTAAGATAAACTTAATAGGCATATTGAACTGCACGCGTACAGGGCGACCTCTTTGCTTACCCGGAGTCCATTTTGGCATGGCTTTAACAACGCGAATAGCTTCTTCATCGCAGCCTCCACCAATTCCGCGGAGTACCCGGACGTCGCTCACCGAACCATCCACTTCCACTACAAACGTAACAAAAACAGTACCTTGTATACCAGCTTCTTTTGCTACCTGGGGATAAGTAATGTTTTGTTGCAGGAATTTAATGCGGGATTCGTCACCACCGGGGAAACCAGGAGATTCTTCTACAACGGTGAAAATCTCTGCAGGAGGAGCCTGTTCGATGATTTCTTCTTTGTTAGTTTCTTCTACTACGATATCCTCTGTTATTGCTTCGTTTACGGTTTGTGTGTTCAACTCATCCTGAATCATAAGACCACCTTCTTCCACATCTTCTTCTACGACAATAGGAGCAGTAAATTTAACTTTCTGTTCCAATGCTTCGGGAGGAGGAGGAGGAGGGGGTGGGGGAGGAGCATCTTCGTTTTTTACCATTTCCATCATTTCTGCTGCTACAGTCTTATCTTCAATGATCCTTGATTTTCTGTTCATATAACCGGCAATCAAGGGAATTCCCACTGCTAATAAGAGAATGGTAATGGCAATTGCTTGCGAAATATTAATATGTTTAGGATAAATTTTTCGAAGCATATATGCTCCGTATTCTTTGTTTTTATTAGCAAAAACAATTTCATCCAAACTTTCGACACGCTCTTTTTTACTCATAACACTTAAAATTTTAGATTATTAATTATTTTGGAGCGTTTTTAATCATTTCCAATTCTGTTGGAGAGATATCAACGATGGCATAGCTTGCAATGGTTGCAATAGCCATTTCGTCAATGATGTCAACGATGTTTTCATATTTAGCTTTATCGTCGGCTTTGATCAGTACAATAGGTCCTGCTTTATCTGCTCTTTTAAGCTCTTTTATTTGCCCATTTGCGGTAGAATCAGCCATAAGAAGTTTTCCTTCAACACGTTTCTGGCGGAGATCGTAGATTTTAGTAAATAAATCTTTGTTACGTTCCAACAAAATTTTACGAATGCCATCTTTACTGTAATCGGTTGCATTTAAGGCTGGTAAGGGAGGCTTTTTGGGGTCAGCCATACCGTTATACCAATAGATTTTTTTATCACCTGATATTAAAATATTAAGGGTACGTTCGGCAGAGATTTTAGGAGCTGTTTTGGGTTCGTTAGTTTCAGATTTCTCAGGCATGGTAATTTCCATTACCTTTGCCTTGCTGAAAGCTGTAGTCAACATAAAGAAGGTAATAAGCAAACACATAAGGTCCACCATCGGCGTCATATCAATATGGGTCGAATGTTTTTTTGCTCTGCGTTTGCCACTTTTTTTGTGGCTACTTTCTTCTTGAATTATTTCAGCCATATTTTTTTCTCCGTGTTATTGGTTATAAAATACTTATTTTATGTCTTCTGGTTTAGCTTCTTCTTTCTGTAAATTAGTTACCAGATTGAATCTATTAACTTTGTTTTCCTGCAACATATCCATAACCTTTTTCACTTTGATGTAATCTGTCTTTGCATCGGCTTTTATAGCCACTTCAGAGTTAAGATTTACGATACGTGCAAAGCGAATCCACATAAGTAATTGGTTATCGGTAGAATCATAAGGAATTCCTGTTTGGAATTCTTCTCGTTTCTTTGAGTCTTTGGTATGTAGCCAAGTTTTAATGAACTTTATGGGCATACCGAATGAGGAATACTTTGCAAAAGTTCCAATTTCTTCTTTGGTAAATTTAATTTGGTAATACTCACCTATTTTCTGTATAAGATCCGCACGGTATTTTGTTGTGGTATCTTTTCCATTGTCGAAATTGAAAAACACTTTACCTTCTTTGTCGACGAGTAAGGTCATTATATTATTATCAGGTGCTTGTTTTTCGGAAATCGAGGAGGGGCTGTCAACTGTAGCAGCTTCCTGTGGACGAAAAGATGCGGTAAGCATAAAGAAAGTTAAAAGCAACGAAAACAAGTCCACCAATGGCGTCATGTCAATGTGTGGAGACTTTGTTGGCAGCTTAATTTTTGGCATAGTTACTATTTTTTATTTTCAAATACGGTACATGAAATAGTGTTGTATTCGAAAAGTTAAATACTTAGCGTTTAATTTGAGAGGAAAAGGTCTGGAGTAAGCTAAAATTGGCTTCATCCATTTTGAAAGTCAGGCTATCAATCTTTGTTGAAAAGAAATTGTAAAGAACAATAGCTAATGTTGAGCCACTAATACCAAATGCTGTGTTGATAAGAGCTTCTGAAATACCGGTTGCCAATTGAAGAGCATCGGGGGATCCTGCCTGTGCAAGAGCGGCAAATGCACGAATCATACCTAATACTGTACCGATAAGACCGATAAGTACTGATATGGAGGCAATTGTTGAAAGAATAACGAGGTTGCGCGACAGCATGGGAAGTTCGAGAGCAGTAGCTTCTTCCAACTCTTTCTGCATTGCTAATGTTTTTTGTTCTTTTTCCAATTTTTCATCGTCTCTCAGTTCAGTATATTTTACTAAGCCAGATTTCATGATGTTAGCTAATGAACCTTGTTGTTTATCGCAGGCACTGATGGCTTCATTAATTTTATTTGCAGAAAGTAAGCTCTGAATGTTTTTTACAAACAGATTGATTTTACCTTTTCCTTTGGCTTTGGAAATGGTAATTGCTCTTTCAATAGAGAAAGTGATGAGGACAAGAAGTAAAGACATTAATAAAGGAACGATAAAACCTCCTTTATAAATTGTAGCTAAATAATTTCCTGGCAGTGGCGTCCCTTTTGGATTTCCTCCTTCAAAGTTTACAGGATTTCCCATTACATAGATGAAAATCAGCACAGAAACAATTAATGCTATTAAAATAGTACCAACTGCAAATGCGGAACGCAATGTGTCTTTCAGGGATTGTGATTGACTGTTTTTGCTCATTTTTTTAGGATTTTAAGTTTATTTACTTGATTTTGCTGTTATTAATAATTGGTTGGCAAAAGTAATAATTATTTATTTACTACAAAAGCCTCATTTTAAAAAAATAACATGCTTTAAAAAATTAATTGGTTTATATTGTTATAATTAATTCGAAATCAATGCTATTTAACAACTTTTTTCATTGCTTCAAGTATTGTTTTGGCTTTTTCGTCGGTTGGTACTATGGCTAAAGCTTTTTCGCAATACTGAATTGAATTTAACGCATCAACCGTACTTTTGCTATCGTTATACTGAACAAAATAATAATAACTAAGGTAGGAATAAGCTTCAAAAATATCTTTTGAATATTTAGCCGAATCTGCAATGGCTTTTTGAATAAAAATTTCATATACCGGCTTGGCGAGTCCACGTGTGGCATCCTGATCAATTTTTGATTTTGTACGGGCATGCCACAGGTAAGCCTGAACATAGTCGGGTTGCAAGGAAATCAATGATGCAAAATTAGTATCAGCAAAGTTCCAGTTTTGAAGGTTATAATATACTTTGCCAAGGTTATAGTAGTCGCCGGGTGTAGCTTTTCCAAGTGTTTTCAGCAGTTCATAATATTTTGCTCCTTCATCATATTTTTTAAGCTTGCTGTAACTTAATGCAATTTCTGAAAGAAGTTCTGTTCTGGTGGTGTCCATTTGATAAGCCTTGTACAATTTTTCGACGGCAAGGGAGTCGTTTTTAGTTTTCGACAATAATCGTCCGTAATAAACATAATCGTCAGCTCTTACTTTTTCTGGTTTGGTTTTTTGGATGAATTTTTCAATATATTTTAATCCATCGTCGTATTGTTTGGTCTCAAAATAGGAATAAGCCAGTCCTCTGTACAAGTCAATGCGGGAAGAATCTACCGAAAGAATTTCTTGAATGGTTGCAATTACTTCTTTATATTTTTTTGCGTTGATGAGCGCTGATGCATACCTGATTTTTGCAGAAATATTACCAGCTGAAAGTTCAAGAAATTTATCATAATTTTTAATTGCATTATCGTATTGACGGGCAAGGGTATATATATTTCCTAGTTCGCGGTAAGCAGGTGCGAAGGTGGAGTCTGTTTTTATTGCATCTTTGTAATATTCTAAGGCATCAGTGTAATTTTTTGCCCGTAACCATAATTGTCCGATACGTAGTTTTGCTTTTGGTGAAGAAGGATCAAGCTCTTGTGCTTTTTTGTAGTTGGATATTGCATTGGATCCGTCGTTATTTTCCATATAGTAGTCTCCAATAATAATATACAATTCTGGAACTTTCACCTTATCAACTCCAGGCTTTTTGGGGTCTTGTAACAATGTTTGTGCTTGCCCGAGCAGTTTATATGCCTCGGGGAAGTCCTTTTTGGGTGCCTTGATGTAAGCTTCAGCAATATTATAAAGAATAAGAACCTGGCGATCGAGGTCCATCACTACATTTTTATTGGCTTTGCTGGGAAGAAAGGATTTGGCTTTACTAAAATAGGATTTTGCATTTGCAGTATCACCGCTGTAAAGTGCTAATTTACCTAAGCCTATGTAATTCAATGGGTTATTTGGATCAACGTCTATACCTTTTTTGAAAAGAAGCATAGCAGGTTCCGATACATCACTAAGAACAGTTCCTTCGGCATCAGTAAAATACATTTTGAGGTAATTTCCACCATAATAATAGTATATATCACCATTGTTAGGTGTTTTTTCCAAAAGTAATTTGTATCCTTTTTCAGCAGATTCAAATTGTTCACTTTCTGTTAGCTTAATTACATAGCTTAAATCCTGAGCATGAACTTTTAAAACTAAAGAACAACATGTGATAATGAAAAATAAAACCGATTTTTTAACTGTTGAATACATAGATGGGCAGATAATTAAATATTTATTTTTGAAATTTATTAAACTTTATTTTTTTATTTGTACCAATCGAATGGGCATGGTAGCAGGCACTAATCCTGATTTAAGTACAATGCGTTGTCCCTGGTCCCCAGCAATGAATTGTATGAAACCAGACCCCAGTCCAACAAAAGTTTCACGGGAAATTGCATACATAGAACGAATAAAAGGATATGTGCCTTCCGCAATATAGCCCTGATAAGGTTTGCGAAACTCTCCTGAACCTTCAGTATCACCGGGTTGTCCAATAGACGCAATACTGATTTTTTTTAGAAATGTGGCACTTAGGGTATCATCACGGTCGCTAATCCAGTTAACACTGATTATGCCAATAGCATTTTTGTTTTTTTCTACATAGTTGATTACTTCTTCGTTCGAATTTACTGCGTAGCAATAATCAGGGAAGCTTTCTTTTATACCAAATTTTTCACGAATAAAGCGGGGATTACCTGATGAATTGTTGTCGAAAACAACTTTTATATTACTAAGTGACGAATTTTTGTCTATTTGTTTCCAAGAATTAATATTTCCATTAAAAACTGATTGCAACTGGTCGTATCGTAATAAAGTATCCTTGTTTTCTTTATTTAGGATAAATGCAAGGGCATCATATGCAATCCGAGTGGTACGGGGAATAATTTTTACCTGGTTAAGCATTTTTTTCTGCTCATTACTTAATTCTCTGTTCACGATCATCAGCCGGATTGAATCTTTCATAAATAAATCGTAAGCATCCACTTCTGTAGTATATTTTGCCGTTATTGATGAATAGGGGTATATTTTCTGAAAGGTATAGATTTGTGTATCTATAAGCAGTTGATACGATTCGTCAACGGCAATTTTGATTGTACCCCGAGTGGTTGTTTCATCAGGAGTCTTCACTTTTCCGGTGTTGCACCCCAAAAGTAAAACCATGCTTAACAATATTACAATCAGACTTTTAAACATAAAGCAATGTCTTTATATGTTTATAACAAGGTTGACAAAAGTATATATTATAACCCATTCACACAAGTTTTATTGTATAAGCTCTTGAGTCGGTGGCTAAAAATTATTTTCACGATATTTACTCCAAATCCGGGCAGCTCTGAACAAACCATAAGCTATGAAAAAAAATCCAAAAATTACTTTTATATTTTTGGGCAGATTGTATTTTTCAGCAAAAAAAAACAGGAAGGTTCCTATTCCCAAATAGAGGAATACGACTACAATTCCCAGAATTTGCATCATTTTTCCTAACGGGTTTTGCATATATATAGGTTTTAAAAAAAGTTAAATATTTTACTAAATTAAGGTATCAGCAATTTTCGAGCCAGATATTCCATGCAGTTTTTGCCTGCTGATGCAACATAAACAAGCCATTGCTGATTTTTGCTCTCTGTTTTTTTGCTTTTTGCAGTAGGAGGGTTTTTTCAGGGTTGTAAATCAAATCAATGATAATAGTATTACACGTAAAAAAGCCAAAAGGCAAAGGCGGGTATTCAGTTACATTGGGAAATTGCCCCAAAGGAGTAGTATTGATAATTAAATTATGAGTAGAAATAATATCTTTGTCAACCTGAGAGTAATAAATTGTGTTTATGTTTTTCGGATTTCGCGAAACGAACAAATGTTCGATATTTTTAGACGATAATACATGGCTAACAGATTTTGATGCACCTCCAGTTCCTATAATTAATGCTTTCTTTATCGAAAAATGCTGATTCATAGCTAATAAATGTTTGAAACCTGTTACATCAGTATTGTATCCTTTTAAATAAATTTTATTGTTGGTGCGAAAAATTTTAACTGTATTTACAGACCCTGTTTCAATGGCTGATGTATCCATTTGGTCGAGAAAAGGAATAATTTGTATTTTAAAAGGCGATGTTACATTAAAACCAAGTAAATTGTTCTGTTTGCTTATCCATGATCTGATATTTTCGATGTTTTTCATCGGAAAAAGTTTGTATTCAGCAATAATCGCAGGATAAAGGGTATGAAATTCCTGAAGAAAATATTCTGCTGATTTTGAATGTGTAAGCGGGTATCCTATTAATCCGAATGTAATCATTGTAATTGAAATTCAGCTATATATTTCCCAATTACAGGGAATATTTTGCAAGTAAACTGGAAAAAAGAGGTTCTTTTAACAATTCCGGAACAAAATCAGTAAGTTTCTCAATATCTTCGGAATGTGTTTTTAATAAATTTTCTACTTCCATATAAAATGCATCGGTGTTCCCTGCAAGATACAGATAGGCGGCATTCCGGTATTGGAATTGAATATTGTCGGGTTGGAGGTTCATTCCGTTTCTGATGGTTGATAATGCCGCGTCAATATTTCCTATTTCGCAATATACCTCGGAATATTCGAGCCATATTTCCGGGTCAAGGTAGTCAAGTTCCGTAACTTTTTCATAAGAAATTAGGGCATCAGCATACATCAGGTGTTTAAATTGTAAGTCGCCTAAGATGAACCAATATTCTGAATTATCAGGGTCCATTTTTGTAGCTCTGGTGATGTGTTTAAGGGCTTCTTCGAAACTTCCCAGTTCATCTTCTGCTATGCCCAGTCCAATATGTGCATCAGCAAAGTTATCATCAATTTCTAACGATTTACTGAAGTTAATTTTTGCCGATTCAAATTTTTTTTGTTTTTCGTAGCACTCGCCTATGTAATAGTAGGTCAATGCTTCAGGGGGTTCATACAAAAAAGTTTCCCTGTACACTTCAATGGCTTGATCAAACTGATTTGTATTGGCAAACGCATTGGCTTTATTAAAATATGCAGAAGCAAAAGTGGGGTCAATGGCAATTGAATAATCGTAGGCTTCAATGGCTTTATCAAGTTGTTCGAGGTTTCCGTAAGCCAAACCCAGATTAAACCATGCATGATGCGAATAGGGATATTTGTTGATGAATTGGTTGAAAAAAGTTATGCTTTCTTCATTTCTGTTGGAAATTTCATAACAAAATGAAATTTCGTAAAGAAAGGAACTATTTTCGGGATTAATTTCCAATGCCTTCTGGAGATATTCCAGTGCTTTTTCGTATTTTCCCAGGTTCTCATATTCAAAAGCGATATTTCCATACACTTCGTCGAGTTCTTCGGTGAGGTTCAGGGCTTTTTTGTATTCTTCAATAGCTTTTTCGTATCGTTTTAGCTGACTGTATATTGCCCCCTTGGTAAGAAAAACATCGCCATCGGCAGTATAATTCTGTTCAATATCCGATAAAATGCGCAGCGCCTTTTCCGTATTGTCTGACGAAGCCAGTAACTGGGCTTTCTTTAATTTAAAAATAACATTTGTAGGATGTTGCTCGCTTGCAAACTGAATGGCAATTTCTGATTGGCTAAAATTATTTTTGAACAAGTAAAAATCTATAATGTCTTCAAATTCATCTGCATCAAAAAAATACTGCACCTCACCTCGCGCCATTTCTTCAAATTTCTCGAGAAGAGCTTGCGTGTTACTATCTTCATTTTCCTCGAATTCAAGGGGATCGAAATCTTCTTCCATTTCAATAAAATATGGCACAAAATTAATAAAAGAAAACGAATGTAAGTGTATTTTTTTTATGAACCGACTGAAAATTAGCAGTTGAAAAATTTTAAAATGAATTAATTATAAATCCTATATTTTTGCGCTTTTAAAACTACATGAATGACATTGATTAAATCTATTTCCGGAATAAGAGGAACGATAGGCGGAAAAGCTGGCGAAGGACTTAGTCCAGTGGATATTATGCGATTTACCTCTGCTTTTGTAACGTTTGTTCAACAACAAAGCGAAAAAAATCATCTTTGTTTTGTTATAGGGAGAGATGCCCGCATTTCGGGTGAAATGGTAAGCCATTTGGTATCCGGGACTCTAATGGGTATGGGCGTGGATGTTATTGATACCGGTTTAAGCACCACTCCTACAGTAGAAATGGCTGTTACCGAAGCAAAAGCCGATGGCGGAATCATCATTACGGCAAGCCATAATCCTAAAAACTGGAATGCGTTAAAGCTGTTAAATGAAAAAGGGGAATTTATTTCGGCTACTGATGGCGAAAAAATTTTAGAAATTGCTGATAAAAACCCGGCTGTGTTTGCGGAGGTTGATGCGTTGGGCAAATATTGCTTTGATGACACATTTTTGCAGAAACATATTGATAAAGTATTGAATCTACCATTGGTAGATACAAAATCCATTAAAAACGCCAATTTTATAGTAGCAATTGATGCCGTAAACTCTACAGGTGGATTAGCTCTTCCTTTATTATTAAAAGCATTGGGTGTTAATCAGGTAATTGAGTTGTACTGCACACCTGACGGAAAATTTCCGCATAACCCGGAACCCCTGCCCGAACATCTGACTGAATTATCAAAAACAGTAGTTAAAAATGCTGCCCATGTCGGTTTTTCTGTTGACCCTGATGTTGACAGGCTGGCAATTGTGATGGAAGATGGCGAAATGTTTGGGGAAGAATATACACTTGTTGCCGTAGCAGATTATGTGCTGAAAAACACTCCCGGGAGTACTGTTTCCAATTTATCCTCAACCAGGGCTTTGCATGATGTAACGGTAAAAGCCGGCTGTAGTTATTTTGCCTCTGCTGTGGGCGAAGTGAATGTAGTGGAAATGATGAAGATTCATCAAGCTGTGATTGGCGGCGAAGGTAACGGAGGTGTAATCTATCCCGAATTGCATTATGGACGCGATGCCCTGGTGGGAATTGCTTTGTTTTTAACTTATCTTGCAAAAACAGGAAAAAAATGCTCTTTTTTACGAAGCATGTACCCACAGTATTTTATTTCTAAAAACAAAATATTGTTTGAACCCGATATGGATGTTGACAATTTGCTGGAAAGTATTGCAAGAAAATACCAAAACGAGAAAGTTAACACTGCGGATGGAGTGAAAATTGATTTTGCCGATGAATGGGTACACCTCAGGAAATCGAATACCGAACCCGTCATTCGGATTTATGCCGAAAGCAATACAATGGCTACAGCAGAATTTCTGGCGGGAAAAATAATTGACGATATTAAGGAAATTATTAGGGAATAAAATGTGTACTTTGCATAATTAGAATCATTTATTAATCCAAAAATTAATGCCTGCAAAAAGTATAAAGAAAAAAAGTAAAAAAGTAAAATTCAAAAAGATTATTTTTAAACTTTCTGAGAAACAAAAAAAAGTAATTGACAAGTACTGTAAGTTGCATAAAACCACTCCTAACAAGTTTTATAAAAAAGCATTAATGCAATATTTGTTGAATTACGCCAGCTTGTCGCCTGATGACGAGTATTATATCAGCGAAAATCAGTTAAAACTATTCGATGAGAATGAAACAGAGGTAATTGTTGAAGAAGCGGATTCTGGGATGTTTTAATTCCGTATTTTCCTACATTTACGTAGCTGCGCCGACCCTTTAAATAGCTTGAATTCACTACACTGATCCGGCTGATCCCCTGGTGGCTGCACGTATGCTATACTTGCAGAAAAAGCCCTTGGATGGGGGAATCTGCATGTTGAGGGCAGTTTATTCGATGATTTAATATGGCAAAAAAGCTAAAAAATTCAAGGAAGATGTTAAATATAAAAGCTGTGAAGTCGTATTTACCCCGGATACATTACGAAAAAAGCCATCTGTCGTAATTTTGCATCTGTAATATGGAAATGATTAAACTAATAAGTCAATGTGTAAATTTTTTGCAAATTAAACATGAAGGGAAATTGTGATTAGACAGTTTCTATCATATTATAATTCAGTCAATAATATTTTAAATTAAAATTAAAAAAATGGAAGAAGTAAAATTTAATTCTGAAAATTTGTTACTGCCACTGGTGGAAGCAAGAATAGAGTTGGTTAACAACAGGCTGCACTTTAAAGGGCAGGCGGGTAATAACTCCCCTGTAGATGTGGATTATATACCGCCCTTAGGGGACAACTTGGGTTATACTTCGTTGGAATTATTTCTTATCAGCCTTGCTACCTGCGTAAGTAGTGCGGTGTTGCCACTGCTGCGAAAAATGAAAAAAGAGATTAAGAGTTTGCAGGTTGTGGCAAAAGGCAAGCGCAGGAATCAGCATCCTACCTGTTTTGAAGAAATTACACTGGAATTTGTTTTACAATCTCCGGATACAAAAAAAGAAGAAGTGGAAAAATTGCTTCATCTTGCCGAGGAAACCTATTGTCCGGTGTGGGCAATGATAAAGAATAATGTGAAAGTAAATTCGCAGATTACAATAATATAGTGTAATTTATATAATCATCAAAGCAAAAGAGGTTGTTTTCTTAGTAAAATAACTTCTTTTTTTGAGGTTTAGCAGGATATTCCTAACTATTCATTGAGATGAGGAATTCCTCGTTGGTTTGGGTATATTTCATTTTTTCTTTCAAAAATTCCATGGCTTCCAATGGATTCATATCCGCAAGGTGGTTACGAAGTATCCAGATACGTTGCAGTTGTTCTTTGTCCACCAGCAGGTCTTCGCGTCGGGTGCTGGATGCAACGATATCAATGGATGGATAGATGCGTTTGTTAGAAAGTTTGCGGTCTAACTGCAATTCCATATTGCCGGTACCTTTGAATTCTTCAAATATCACTTCATCCATTTTTGAACCGGTGTCTATCAATGCCGTCGAAATGATGGTGAGCGAGCCTCCGTGTTCAATCTGGCGTGCGGCACCAAAAAAGCGTTTGGGCTTTTGCAGAGCAGTAGCTTCCACTCCGCCCGACAAAACTTTACCTGATGCCGGGGCAACGGTATTGTAAGCACGGGCAAGGCGGGTGATGGAGTCAAGCAGTATTACCACGTCGTGTCCGCATTCGGTGAGGCGTTTGGCTTTTTCCAGCACAAGGTTGGCAATCTTCACATGGCGTTCGGCGGGTTCATCAAAAGTGGAGGAAACTACCTCTGCATTTACACTGCGTTGCATATCTGTAACTTCTTCAGGGCGTTCGTCGATCAATAAAACGATGAGGTAGGCTTCGGGGTGATTGTAAGCTATGGCGTTGGCAATCTCTTTCAACAAAACAGTTTTACCGGTTTTGGGCTGCGCTACAATGAGTCCGCGTTGCCCTTTGCCGATAGGACAGAACATATCTATGATGCGTGTGCTCATGGTAGAGCCGGGATGCCCTGTGATTTTAAATTTCTTTTCCGGAAAAAGCGGAGTAAGGAAATCGAAACTGATGCGGTCGCGAACTTCTTCGGGAAATTTTCCATTGATAGTTTCTACTTTTACAAGCGGGAAATATTTTTCACCTTCTTTTGGGGGGCGGATGCTCCCTTTAAGGGTATCCCCTGTTTTTAAACCGAAAAGTTTAATCTGGCTTTGTGAAACATAAATATCGTCGGGCGAGTTCAAGTAGTTATAATCGGCTGAACGCAGAAATCCATAGCCATCGGTCATTATTTCCAGAACGCCCACAGTGGAAACTATGCCATCAAACTCGGAATAATCTTCTTTGTATCGTTCGGCAATACGTTGTCGTTGAATTTCTTTCCAGTTCTTTTCACGGTAAGGACGAATTTCTTCCGTTTGCGTTTCGCTACTGGTTTCTGCTTCCTGGGGAGGGGCACCTGTTAGTTTTCCTTCTTCAGGCGTTTCAGTGATTATATTTTCATCAATTCCGAGGAAAGTAGTATTGTCTTCTATTATGGGTTCGCCTAAAAATTCGGGTTTACCATTTTCAATGTCGGCTCCGAATGGAAATAATTCTTCGTTAAAATCTGTTTTAAAAGGTGTCGGGGGAGTATTTTGTACGGTATCGGCAGGTGGTGGCAATGGCGGTAATGGTGGTAGTGTCGGTAGTGCAGGAGCAGGAGCAGGAGAAGTTTGTTTTTTAGGGAAATTTTTGGAAAAACCTGCTTTATTTTTTCGCTGAAAATTACTTTTAAACACAGGTTTTTCAGATTCTTTAGGGAGTGCTGGCTTTGCAATAACTTGTTCTTCCGGTATATCTGTACTTATTAACGGCTGGGATGTGTTATCAGTTTTTTCAGTATCCTGTTCGTGTCGTTGCATAAAAACTGTTTCCTTTTTTGCCGGAACTGAGGGTATTCTTTTGCGTTGCCCAGGTTTTTTATGCTGAATTTTATTTTCTTTTTCGAGCATTTCGGGCGAAGGATTTAATGCCTGATGGTCTAATATCTTATAAACCAATTCTTGCTTTTTTAAACCTTCTATTTTCGGAATGTTCAGCTTTTGAGCTATTTCTTTCAATTCGTGAACTAATTTCGAATTCAGTTCAACAATATCGTACATAGTGAATTTGTTATTTTATTAATGTGTTAATTATAAGGTGTTTTTTGAGCGCTTATACTCCCTGCAGGAGTAAAAATTATCAGATTTCAATAAACAGAGTTGATTGTTAATGACAAATGAAACGATAAACCGGAGTGGGATTTTAAAAAAAATTCGATGCAAATATACAACTATTTTCGAAATACAAATATTTATTCCATTGTATCGGTTTTAACCGTGCGGTTTAAGAGTATTTTTTTACTTTTGCGCTGGGGAATGAAATTTTATCCCATTAAAAAAACGGGCATTTACGTTAATTAAAAATATTTAGAAAAGAGTCAATATGCTGATGATTTTTAACTTTAATTAAAATCTTTTTATAAATGAAAAATACAGCATTTACAAAGAAACATGAAGAATTGGGAGCCAAGATGGTACCATTTGCCGGATTTTATATGCCGGTTCAATATGAGGGAGTTAATATTGAACATGAAACCGTACGTAAGGGAGTCGGAGTTTTTGATGTTTCGCACATGGGCGAAATTTGGGTGAAAGGTAGCAAAGCCTTGGATTTTATTCAAAGGGTTACTTCAAATGATGCTTCAAAACTTTACGATGGAAAAGTTCAATATTCCTGCTTCCCAAATTTCAAGGGTGGTATTGTTGACGACCTTCTTGTTTACCAAATTAATTCTGAAACCTTTTTGTTAGTCGTTAATGCTTCAAATATTGAAAAGGATTGGAATTGGCTGCAAAGTCAGAACCAGATTGGCGCAGTACTTTACAATGCCTCGGATGAAATTTCGCAATTGGCTGTTCAGGGACCTCTTGCACTGAAAGCCATGCAAAAATGTACTTCCACTCCGATAGAGGATATGGAATATTACACTTTTAAAAAAGTGGAATTTGCGGGCGTTAAAGATGTAATTCTTTCTACTACCGGCTATACCGGTGCAGGTGGCTGCGAAATTTATTTTGCAAACAAGGCTGCTGACACCATTTGGAATGCTGTTTTCGAAGCTGGTGCAGAATACGGAATCAAACCGATTGGTCTGGGTGCACGCGATACCCTCCGCCTCGAAATGGGCTTTTGCCTTTATGGTAATGATATTAACGACACTACTTCGCCTATTGAAGCCGGACTGGGCTGGATAACCAAGTTTACCCCCGAAAAAGACTTTATAAACAAAGCAGAGCTTTTACGCCAGAAGAAAGAAGGTACTACCCGTAAATTGGTAGGTTTTGAAATGGTTGACAAAGGAATTCCCCGTCATGAATATGAAATTGCCGATGCTGACGGAAACACGATAGGGGAAGTAACTTCCGGTACCATGGGTCCTTCGGTAAAAAAAGCCATTGGAATGGGTTATGTAAAAATTGGTTTTGCAGCCGAAGGCAGTGAAATTTTTATCAAAATTCGCGACAAAGCCCTGAAAGCTGTTGTTGTTAAGTTTCCTTTTTATAAATAATCATAGCTTGACATACACCCCCCGTACAAAAAATGACGGGGGGCTTTTTTATTTTTTATGCAAACCATAGAAGTTTGTTTTTTGCCCGGATTGTTTGAACGCAAACAAACAGAAGCTCCATTTACTGTTGTGGTAGTTGATGTCTTGCGTGCATCTTCTGCCATTTGTGCAGCATTTCAAAATGGTGTGAAGAGTATTATTCCGGTTTCTAAACTTTCGGAAGCTGAAGAGTACAAGAAACAGGGTTTCCTTGTTGCTGCCGAACGTGATGGTTTGCAACCTGATTTTGCCGATTTCGGGAACTCTCCGCTGGGCTTTTCTTCGCCGCTCGTTCGGGGGAGGACGCTTGTTTACACTACCACCAACGGTACCCAGGCGCTGATTACCGCTTCTGTAAGTGAAAAAGTGGTTGTTGGTACTTTTTCCAATTTTTCAAAATTATGTCAGGATTTATTGCAGGCTAAAAAAAACGTTGTCGTGCTTTGCTCAGGATGGAAAGAAAACATGAGCCTCGAAGATACAGCCTTTGCAGGTGCGCTGGTTGAAAACCTTACAAAAAGCGGCTTTTACGAAACCATGGAGGATGCGGCACAAATAAGCCTTGGATTTTGGAACAATCTAAAAAAAAATTTCCCCGATTCACTGAACAAAGCCACTCATTACAAACGATTGAGCAAACTTGGGCTTGATGAAGATATTGCCTGGTGTTTGCGGTTCGATACAACTGAGGTAGTACCTTTTCTCGAAAATGGCATTCTGAAAATCAGTTAAAAGTTGTGTTCCATTTCCCTACGGTTATCCTTAATTTTTAATGATTCGCGTTTGTCGTAGAGTTTTTTCCCCTTTGCTATGGCAATTTCGAGTTTGGCTAAACCATTTTCGTTAATATATAATAGGGTAGGAATTACAGTAAAACCTTTTTCCTTTGTTTTGGTCAGGATTTTTTTCAATTCGCGACGGTTTAGCAATAATTTCCGGTCGCGTTTGGGTTCGTGATTGTAATGACTTCCGAATTTGTATTCGGAGATATGTAGGTTAATTACAAACAATTCATCACCTTTGAACATACAATAGGCATCCGTTAGGCTTGCTTTTCCCTCACGAAGGCTTTTAATTTCGGTACCCGTGAGCTGGATGCCGGCAGTAAAAATATCGAGCAGGAAATACTCAAACTGAGCTTTTTTATTTTTTATGTTGATAGATTGTGCCATAATTGTTTGCCAATTGTAATCCACAATGGAATGGGCTGGCAAAGTTAAGAAATAGTTGAACTCTTCCAATTCCAATTAAATCGGGGGTGGAAGGTTTTACCGGAAAACCCGAAAGATTTTATTTTTATCCTATTAAAAATTTTACGGAAAAGTTTAATTTTACACGAAATATTTCCTGCTTAATCTTAATGATTTTGCGGGATAAAAAAGCAAAACATAAACGAACATTAATTTATTAACAATATGAAGAAGATTATCTTTTGTTTTATTTTCACCCTTTTAACTGGTTTTATGTACGCACAAAATACGATAGTATTGAATCCTCCCGATTTGAAAAGGGGTTTGCCGGTAATGACGGCATTGTCGTTAAGAGCATCTGCAACAGAGTTTGACACTGCAATGATCAGCCTGCGCGATTTATCCGATTTGTTATGGGCTTCAAACGGTATCAACCGCCCCGAAAGCGATAAACGTACCGCCCCTTCAGCCATGAATGCCCAGGACATTGACGTGTATGTGTGCATGAAGACGGGTATTTATCTTTACGATGTAAAAAATTCGATGCTTAATTTAATTGCCGCAGGGGATTACCGTAAATTGGTTGCTGTACAGCAGGAATTTGTTACGAAGGCTCCGGTAATATGTTTGCTGGTATCAGACATTTCAAGATTTCCGCATGGAGAAGAGTCTTTGAAAATGACCTGGGCTGCCGAAGATGCAGGAATGGTATCACAAAATATTTCACTCTTTTGTGCTTCAGCAGGGCTTTCAACCAGACCTCGTGCTTACATGGACCAGGATCAACTGAAAAAAATAATGAAATTAAAGGAATCCCAGCACCTGATGCTTAATCATCCGGTGTCGTATAAAAAATAATATCTTCAAAAACCTTCCATAGTACGAAGTACATGGAAGAGTTTTAAAAAATTAGCATAGGTTATAGCTATCACCTGCCACGGGAAAGTGCCGACCAGTGTAGGTTAATGCGCTTACCTGCCACGGGAAAGTCATGACCAGTATAGGTTAATGCACTTACCCGTCTTGGAAATTGCCGACCGGTATAGGCTAATGCACTTACCTGCCACGGGAAAGTCATGACCAGCATAGGTTATGCACTTACCTGCATCGGGAAAGTCATGACCGGCATAGGTTATAGCTATTACCTGCCTTAGAAAAGTTAAACCAAAAACCTTTCAGAGTACGAAGTCCCGATATTTAGGGAGAAGAGTTTTTTTAATAAATTTACCAAATATCCTCATAAACCTACCAAATATACATTAACTACGTTTTATTGAGATTTTTTTTATTACTATACATTTAGAACATAATTTTTTGTACATTTATCGGGCTTTTTTAGCCCCGATTTTTTGGGATTGGAAGATTAAACTAAAAACTTTCCCAAAATTAATGAACGTAAATATTAAAAAAAGTTTCATGAAAAAATTATTCTACTTAGCAATTTTCTTTATAGTCATATTGTCGTCCTGCAAAAAGGATGATGATGTAAAAACTCCTCCGGTAAACGGAGAGTTTTCTGTTACTACTGCCGACATTACGGAGGTAGGCACCACCACTGCCGTTTGTGGTGGGGTAATCTCAGGGGAACCGGGATTTCAAATAAAAGTAATCGGTGTTTGCTGGGATACTATTCCTGAACCGAACCTGAAAAACATGACACGCGATATAGCTGATAATACCGGAAAATTTACCAGCATAATCAGCGGTTTATCCTCTGGGAAAAAATATTATGTCCGCACTTTTGTGAAAGGGCGGGACAGTGTTATATACGGAGACACAAAAATCATGACAACTGCACGAGCCCTCACTAAGCAAGCCGAAGTAACTTTGTATTCTATCACGTTTAATGGGGTGGTGAATACTATATATACACCAGCCACCATATCATTCGAATACGGTGACACCACAAAATACGGTCATGAAATAGCCGCTGTTCCAGGTACGATCATCGAAAATGGTGGGGATGTTTTGGTAAAAGCCGAATTGACGGTGATACCAGGACAAAGTTTTCATTATCGGATAAAAATGATTGATGCCATGGGGATTTCTTACGGAGTTGATATGAGAGCGGCAGCTCTTGGTGGAAAGCCAAAAATATTAATATCTGAACCTGCTAACATAGGGATTACTAATGCCATTATTAACGGCATAGCGAATCCAAATTTATTCTCCACTACAGTAAAAATAGAATATGGTAAGACAACAAATTACGGTCATGAAATAGCTACTGTCCCGGGCACCATCACTGGCAATAGCAATGTCAATGTAACAGCCAGCCTTGCTGGTTTAGAAAAAAATACAACATATCACTGCCGTATTAAAGCCACTAATGAAATAGGGACGGTATTCAGTGCCGATAAAACTTTTATGACCTATGAGGTTGCCGATGTAGACGGCAATATGTATCATTCCGTAACGATTGGTAACCAAACATGGCTGCTTGAAAACCTCAAGGTAACCCATTATCGGAATGGAGATCTGATTCCGAACATTACCGACAGCACCGTCTGGAGTTATCAAACCAGCGGAGCTATGTGCTGGTACCAAAATAAATATGGCACTTACGGCACTGTCTATGGTGGACTGTATAACTGGTACACAATCGTTGATTTACGTGGCGTTGCTCCAGACGGTTGGCATGTGCCGACTGATGAAGAGTGGACGGCGTTGAAAGCCTACCTTGGCGGAGACGAAAAGACCGTCGGTGGCAAACTAAAAGAATCCGGACTTGCCCATTGGTTACTTCCCAACACGGATGCAACTAACAGTTCGGGTTTCACAGCTTTGCCTGGTGGATTCAGAGGAAATGCCGAAACTGGCGAATTCCAGGGATGTTTTTACGGGATAAATGAAGGCGGTTATTTCTGGTCTGCAACTGAAGGACCAGCCCCATTTTGTGCCTGGAACAAATTTCTGAAGTATAACACGAGTCGTTTTTACGATTATCAAGCTGGCTCAAAACTAGCCGGACTTTCAATAAGATGTTTAAAAGACTAAATTTAAAAAATAAAAAAAGGACATCTAAATTCAAGGATGTCCTTTTTTTTATATGACCAATAATCCTATCAGGTTTCAAAAACCTGACAGGATTTAAATTAATTAACCTTCCAGAGTACGAAGTACCAGGAAGAGTTTTTTTTGGAGAAGAGTTTTTTATATTTTCAACTCTTTCCCCCGATTTAATCGGGGTTGGAAGGTTTTTAAAACCTTGAGGGTTTGATAAACAAACAGCTTCATCCGGCATAGCCGCAATGCTTACCGGCATCACTGCAACCTCATCCGGCATAGCTGCAACGCTTACCGGCATCACTGCAACCTCGTCCGGCATAGCTGCAACGCTTACCGGCATCCTTGCAATCTCGTCCGGCATAGTCGCAACGCTTACCGGCATCCTTGCAACCTTATCCGGCATAGCCGCAACGTTTTCCTGTATCCTTGCATCCTTATCCGGTATAGCTGCAATGCTTTCCGGCAATAGGGCTTTTGCATGAAAAACAAAACCAGCATTGGTTTTTTCGGACAAAAGCGTTTATTTTTATTATTTTGCAAAATATTTTTTGAAAAATGTAAAAGATATTCTTCTTTTTTATTTATTTTTGTTTGTTGCTAAAAAAAATTAACTAAACCCTCAAGGTTTTCAAAACCTTGAGGGTTTAATGAACGTAAATATTAAAATAAAAAAGCTTCATGAAAAAATTATATTACTTAGCAATTTTGGCTGTACTGTTTGCCGCCTGCGATAAAGACGGTTCCTCTCCGGTTGCTCCCGGCGAAATATCCGGGAAAATAGCAGCGACTTACCCGGACTCCGTAATTATAAACGGAGTTGTTCCAACCACCGCCACCGAGGCGGGGATCTGTTGGGATACAGTCGGTTCGCCGACAAGAAATTCCGATCATGCGACAGTAAAACCGTCAACAGACGGCAAAATTACTGCTACTATACATAACCTTCTGCCTGGGCAGAAATATTATGTAAAAATATATGCTAGTGATAACGGAGAAATCCGTTATTCGGAAGCTATTCCGTTTGTAACAAAGCCGCAATGGGTTAACACCGGTACTGCTTCCGGCGTCGAACTGCATCAGGCTACGCTGAATGGCACTATCGACCCAATTGTAAGTGGAGTAGAAACAACTTTTTGGTTCGAATGGGGTGAAACAAGTTCCTACGGGAATAAAACCCCTGAACAAACCATAGGACGGTTGAAAAGCTCAACCGCTGTAAAAGCCGTCATTGACGGCTTGGATTGGCACAAAACGTATCATTTCTGTCTGTTTGTAAAAACGAATGGACAAATTGTCCAAGGCAGGAATTGCAGCTTTCTCACGCGGGGTAATATTCCCGACGTAATCGAAGTTGTTATTGATAGTAATAATTTTGATAAGTTTATTATCAAAACAACGGTTAATCCTAATCTTATCGCTACTTCGGTAGTGATTGAGTGGGGCGAAACCAACGTTTACGATCATGTTACCAATCCTCAATCCGTTGGTTCTACCCAGGCGGCGCAAGCAGCATTTGAGATTCCGGTTCCGGAAAGAGCTCTACAATACCATTTCCGCGTTAAAGCGGAAAATGCACTTGGCGCGACCTACACCCGGGATACTACTTCAGTCAGTCTGGCTTTAGTGGACAGGTATGGAAATAAGTTTCATGCCTGTAAAATCGGCAATCAGTATTGGCTGACCGCCAACTGGCGGGTGCTCCATTATAATAACGGGGATCCTATCCCCAACATCACCGATCCGGTAGCTTGGGGCGAGCAAACCTCGGGAGCGCTGTGTTTCTACGACAACAACCAAGCTAATTATGAGGTCTACGGACCTTTATATAATTGGTTCGTTATTGCCGATCCCAGAGGTATTTGCCCTCCAGGTTGGCATGTGCCGAGCTGGTACGAGTGGCGTGAGTTATACAATTTTCTTGGCGGTATAGGCAGCACGAATGGCGGCAAACTGAAAGAAGCCGGACTGACGCATTGGTTCCCGGAGAATTTCCTTGCCACCAATTCAACCGGATTTACGGCATTACCGGCAGGAGCCAGGGCGCAAACTACCTATGATCCGACTCCGGAAGAAAAAGGAACCTTTTATCTCATCCATGAATATGCATATTTTTGGACTGCCGACGAAGTGCCGGGCGATTCTTCTGCCTGGGACGTATTTTTAATAGGCAGTTCCTGTAGATTATGGGACTATGGCGCCGGATGGAAATATTACGGAGAGTCAATCAGACTAATAAAAGATTAGCCTTAAGATTGGCTGTAAAAAAGGACGTTCGCTATGAATGTCCTTTTTCTTTTGCAAATGGTTTGGATTTAAAGCCGCTAATCCTTTATGCATCGAACACTAACGCCCGCGTCTATGCTTTGTGCACCATCATAATTTCCATAAGAATAATAGCCATCGACCGTAACCGGTAAATTTCTAGCAACAAACTTAGGTTCGTTAATATAGCTAGCTGTTCGAAAAACTTTGCCATTATCTCTTCGCAAATAACTGCCGTTAATGGGGTAACGATAACCGTAAAGAGTGCCGACATTAAAATCATAATAAGTATTTAAACAACTGGCAATAAAAATGGCGGTAGTTGTATTATAACATCCGTGTGCCGACACCGCACCGGCTAAAGCGTCTATCTCATATCCGAAAGGAATATGCCAACCCGACGGACAAATACCGCGGATTGGCGTGGTGCTGGCATTGCCATCGCCTTGAAGACCGCCGTTAGGCAAAGCCGTGAACCATTGATAAAATATGCCCTGATCGCAACTTGAGGTATTTTCGGTACAAGCATAACGGTTATTATAAGTCGGGACAGTGCTGGCCGGCCATTGCGCGATCATAGTGCTACTGGCATTTTGATAAGTTTCCAAATCTTTAGTCATCCAGCACTGAGAACCAATTAAGGTGGTGGTATATGCCACATCCTGATAACCGTTGGAGTAGATGCAATCGCTGCCGCAATGGTCTTTAAAATTATCAACGTCGCAAGAAACAATATCCAACCAGACGTTTGTTGGCAAATTATTTTCAAACGAACTCCACTCATCCGAACTATTATTGGGGATAAAATAATCCTTGGTTGAACTGTTATGAACTACCCGAAGCCTGTCTGCATAATCCACGACCGTCATTATTTCATTACTATTCAATAATCCTGTCAGGTTTCAAAAACCTGACAGGATTTAAATTAATTAACCTTCCATAGTACGAAGTACTTGGAAGAGTTTTTTTGGGGGGAAGAGTTTTTTATATCAGTTTTTAAAATTTCAGGTTAACTCCTGCCATCAGGTTTCTTCCAGCCTGTGGGAAATAGCCATCTTTTTTTGAATAAGTTCCTTCGTAATAATAACGGTAAACCCAGGCATTGGTTTCGTATTCTTCATCCAGCAGGTTGTTTATTTGCAGGCTGAAACCGATATTTTTAATTAGTTTGGTTGAAAAACTATAATTCAACATCAGGTTGTTAACAAGGTAGGCATCTAAGCTGCGGTCGTTGCTCGAAGTGTTGTCAGCGTATTGCTTTCCAACATATTTAGTGAGAATGTTTACAGAGAAATTTTTAAACGGACTTACTGTAAAACGGTTGTTGGCAACCACATTAGGCGAAAAAGAAAGGTCGGTAGTGCCAAGTTTGTTCTCAATCTGTCCGCCTTCGTCCCAATTATCCACAAACTCGCTAAAGTTTTTGATTTTATTTTCACTCAAAGTGAGGTTTGCATCCCAGCTAAAATATTTACAGGGGGCATAAATGCCACTCAGTTCTATTCCCTGGCGGTAGCTCTTTGGAACATTAGTCATGATGGCAGCACCCACGTCGTTGATTTTTCCGGTAAGAACCAATTGGTCTTTGTAGTCCATGTAATACAGGTTTGCAGTAAAAGAAGCGACTGTTGTCTTAAAACGGTAGCCCAGTTCGTAGTCGTACAGATGTTCTGACTTTGGGGTCAGTCCGGGATCAGCATCTTTAAAATTGGAACGACTTGGTTCGCGGTTGGCAATAGCAAAAGAGAAGTATAGGTTGTTGTTATCCGACAAATCGTAACTGATGCCAGCCTTAGGATTGAAAAAATCGTAGGAATGATTTTGTGTAAGTACACGGTAATCATCGTCAATGCCATTCAGTTTGTAATACACATGGCGGTATTGCATGTCAGCATAAAGTGAGATTTTATTTAGCAATGAATAGTTTAGCTTCAGATAGGAATTGAAATCCTTTTTGGTGCCATCGTTGCGATACCATTCATAATCAATAAAAGCATTGGAAGTAAACTGTGCCCAGATCACCTTTCCGTAATGATCGCCAAGATATTCGTTATAAGCCCCGCCAAGGGTTGCCGAAAGGTTTTTCTTTTTATAATCCAGCGACCATGTTGCGCCATAAAAGTTATTGCTCATCCATTTTCGTTGTACCAGATCGGTTTGTGTGATGGTATCCATCCCAATAAAAAGCGTATCCATGCCATAGCTGGCAAAATCTCTTTCTTCTTTATATTGTTCGTAATAACCTTTTCCACGGGTGTAGTGCAGAGCAGTGTTCAGGAAAAGGCTTTTGGTAATTTCTCTTGAGTAAAAAAGCTGGTAATGATCCTGCTGATAGTTGTCCGTTTCATTTTTATAGGTGAAACCATTGTAAGTACGGTTGGTATCGAGGATGTACGAAGGAATGCCATCCCATGCAAGGTAAGTACGTTCATTTCCGGAAATGATGTTGAATTTTACTAAATCCTTTTTCCCGACATAGGCACCGGAAAGCATGTACGATTCCAGGTTTGAGGTGGCGCGGTCAATAAAACCATCGGAAGAAACTACCGAAACGCGTCCGTCCATAGTCCAGTGCTTTGCAAGCATGCCGGTACCAAAGTTTACGCTGTTACGTGCCGAATTGAAAGAGCCGTAGGCACTGTTGATTTCGGCATAAGGTTCTGCATTTGTTTTATTGGTTTCGATGTTGATGCTGCCGCCAAAGGTAGCGGCTCCGTTGGAAGATGTCCCCACACCACGTTGTACCTGTATATTATTAATAGAAGATGCCAGGTCGGGAACATCCACAAAGTACACCTCCTGGGTTTCGGCTTCGTTGTAAGGGATACCGTTGATGGTAACATTGATACGCGACATGTCGGTTCCGCGGATACGCATCCCGGTGTAGCCAATCCCGTTTCCAGCATCGGAAGTTACGACAACCGATGGCATGCTTTCCATCATAAAGGGTAAATCTCTTCCCAGGTTTGTTTTCCTGATTTCTTTTTGATCCAAATTATTAAAAGTAGTAGGCGCATTCTCCTTAACACGGGAGGAAGCGATGATCACCTCGTCGGTAAGGATGGAATTGTGCTGCAAAACGATGTCAAAATGTGCAGATTGTTGAAGATTGACCTCTAATGTAAAGGTTTTAAACCCGAGATAACTTACCTTAAGCATGTAAGTCCCTTTTTTTACTTTCGGGATGTTGAATTCGCCCTTGCTGTCGCTGAAGGTAGCAAGGAAAGTGTTTTCGATGCGAATGTTAGCTCCGCAAACCGGTTTGTTGTTTTCGTTGTCGGTGATGTTGCCGCTGAGGCTTACTTGTGCATTTGCCGCAAATGGAAGGATGAAGCATGCGAGCATCCAGGTAAAAAATTTTTTCATTTCAAATTGGTTTTAAGTTGAACATTAACGTAAAACCAATAGAGGAAAATAATTAAGAGAAGATTGCTTTTAATTCCCTTCGCCGGCATTACCCGGAGCAGGTTCAAAGAGTTTGATCTCAGCCCATATTTTTAGGGCACCCCTATTGGAAAATTGATGCAAATTTAAAACAAAAATTTATTCAAATTGAAAAAATCGGGACGAAAATGATAAAAAAGTACTGCCCTTGGAAGGTCGGTTAGAGGTAAAAGTGTTCTATCAATGATGCTCGAATCGGAAGTGGCAATAATGCCTTGCTGGATGTTTTGCAGAACAAAATCCGGCGAATCACAGGTTTGGGAGCTTCCCTCTAACCCTTTTGATGCCAAAAGTTTATTTACCTTTTGACTTAAAATACCGCTAAAACTCACCGGCTGGTCGAAGTAAAAGTGCAGGGGGCATTGAATATGTTCATTTTCAATAAAGGTAAACAAAAGTTGCAATGCCCTATCAATTAGTTCATCGCGGTAAATTTTGCCGTGCATCTCAGCAGTGTCGCGAAGCACCTCATCTCTTCCTATGAAAACAAGATTACCGGCAAGGTAACTCGAAATGATTATCAAAACATTATAACCATCTATGTGCAAGGGATTCTGATGTAGTTCAGTAATCTCCACAAACTTTACTTTACGGTTTAAAGCCGTTTGTTTGTCGGTGATACCTCGAAAAAGGAGCGTCCGTTCAGTTCCACTAAGGGCATAACGATCTCCAACAATCTTTAAAACAGCTTTTTGTGGATATTTGCGTTCGAGCAAAAAACAGTAATCGTGAAGTGCCCCGGTGAAATTTTCTGAAAAATTCATGACTCATTTCGGATTTGTAAAGATATGGTTATCTTTGCTCGGATGCAAACTTGTGGCAGATGCAAAAAATTATCATCATTAACGGACCCAATTTAAACCTGCTTGGCAAAAGGGAACCCGAAGTTTACGGTAATCGTTCTTTTGAAGAATATCTTTCCGAACTGCGTTTGCTCTATCCGGATTTTCAGATAGATCATTTCCAGAGTAACGTGGAGGGAGAGATCATTAATAAACTACAAGAGACCGGTTTCAGTTACGATGGGATAATTTTAAATGCAGGAGGCTATACGCATACCTCTGTTGCCATAACTGACACTATTAAGGCTATCAAGACACCAGTAGTTGAAGTTCACATCAGTAACATAAATGCAAGAGAGGACTATCGCCGGCAATCGTTGATAGCAACGGCAGTAAAAGGAAGCATCAGTGGATTTGGGATGGATTCTTACCGGTTAGCGGTGGAAAGCTTTCGCTAAATTACCGAGTTGAATGAGAAAAAGAAATATTATTTGTAGAAATTTTCCTGATCCAGATCGGTAAAAAGTTTTTTCTTGCGGATAAAATATTCCACTACCATATTGCGGTTGTAAATATTGGTAACATGCTGGTGCTTTATCTTCTGGCGTTTTTTTAGGTTCATTTTCAGGTGGCGGTAAAAGCTCATATGTGCACGAGTAACTGCCCAGAAGTCACTAAAACCACCATCTTTCAAAAACTTAAAAGCTGCAATTCCATCCAGGAAAAGCCGTGTAACGAATACCTTTAGCAATAAATCGGAGGGAAGGTTTTTATACAACATGGTGATGTTGTTTCGCATGTTCAAATAGGTTTTATGCGATAAAATCTTTGGCAACGTACCGCCACCTACGTGATAAACAGTTGAATGTGGACAATACATGATTTTATAACCTGCATTTTTCAGTCTCCAGCAAAAATCTATCTCTTCCATATGGGCAAAGAAATCTTCGTCCAAACCACCAAATTTATGGTATAAATCGGCTTTTACAAACATACATGCGCCTGTAGCCCAGAAAGTTTCCGTTATGTCATCGTATTGGCCATTATCTTTTTCCAAAGTCTGAAACAACCTCCCACGGCAAAAAGGATAACCATAAATATCAATGTAGCCGCCAGCAGCACCAGCATATTCAAATATTTCCGGATGGTCGTACGAGCGAAGTTTAGGCTGGCAGGCTGCAATTGCAGGATCGGTTTCCATCAATGCAATTACCGGAGGTATCCAGTTTTCGGTAACTTCAATATCGGAGTTAAGAAGCACATAATAATCAGCATCAACCTGTTTCAATGCATCGTTGTAACCTTTTGCAAATCCCCCGTTTGTAAGATTTTGAATCACGCGGATTTCAGGGTGAGTATCCTGCATAAATTCGATAGAACTGTCGGTGGACGCATTGTCGGCTATAACAATTTCGGCATGTTGGCTGCTGTATTTTATAACAGTAGGTAAAAATTTTTTAAGAAATTTCCTTCCGTTCCAGTTTAATATTACAACAGCAACTTTTTTCAATCTATGGAGGGATTAATACGGGGTTTTATTATCAGTGTGCAAATCTAAAATTTATTGCTGGCTTAACAAAATTGTGTTGTCATCCTTTTTGTGTTTCCATCTTTTATGCGACCATAACCAGTTTTCAGGGTGATTTTGAATGATTTTTTCGAGGAGTTGAACATGTTTTTCTGTTATCTCATAAGGTTTTGTTTCTCTTGGATTTTGTTCTATTTCATGAATAGTCAGCTCATAAAACCCTCTTTTGGGTCGGTTTACTTCAATAAAAATTACAGCACAGTTTAAGCTACGTGCTATTTTTTCGGCACCCAGAAAAACCGGTGTATCCTGATGCAAAAAAGTGGTCCAATAGTTAATTTCTCCTCTTGTGGGCGTTTGGTCGGCTACAAAAACACAAATAAAAGGTTTATCCCGATGTTTGAGAAGTGTACGGTAGCTATCTTTAAATTTAATTATTCCGGCTTTTACCAGGCGTAACCGAATGCTGCCAAAATAAGAGTCGAAATATTTGTTTGAGAGAGGCTTTACAATTACAAATGCTTTTCGTGGCACTTTTAACCCTAAGTACATAATGCTCAACTCCCAGTTAGAGCAGTGCCCCATCACTGCAATAATATTTTGAGAATTTTTATAATATTTGTCAAGAATTTCATAATTGGTAATTCGTATTCTTTTTTCGAGGCTTTTTTCACCGATACGGCGTTGTTTTATTGTTTCTACTATAATGTCGGAGAGATTACTGTAAAATTTGTGGGCAATTTCCCTGATTTTTGCAGGACTTTTCTCAGGAAAAGATTTTGTTAAATTTGCAATTACAACATTTTTTCTGTATCTAAAAACATAATACAATAAAAACGACAGAATGTCTGAAATACAATACAAAAGACGAAATGGAAGCAGAGAAAGCCACCAGACAATACTTTTAACAAAAATATAGATGACATACATAGAAAATCCTTTCATCGGGTGAACAAAATTACATCCGATGGTTAAAAGAAGCAAGTCCAAAAATTTTTAATAGGGATTATTCCACTCTTCGCCCGATCTGCCAAAATAGCGGTTACTTGGGCTCATTACATCTTCACTGTCGCCGGTGCGGATTTGGCGGAATAATTCGTGTTGCCAGTTGTAATTGCTTATTTCTCCAATGGCATTTGAATGTAGCAATGTTAGCTCGTTGCCCAGAAAATGGGGATTGTAAAAAACAAATTTAACATTTGATTGGTTTTTAACTTTATAATAATGCCATATTTGATAAGGGACTGTTCCTTTGTTGACTGCTCCATTTGCGTCGTCAAGTAAGCCGGGGCTTGCTTCAAAACTTTTGTCAACAATGGTATTAGGAGGTCCATACTGGAGGTACACTCTTCCACAATCTGTATCATACCCTTTTTTTATGGGAGTAGAGAAGCTATTGTTAACCTTATCAATTTCAGCTTTATACTTTTTCCATTCCGAAGTAGGGTCAGTGGAGTTGCGGCTTTTCCAGAAATTATAGAAATACTGTTGTAATGTGGTTAAATCCGCTGAAGCTAACTGATTATTGACAAAACTTTTTTCTATTTCGGAAGAAATCGGTCCTAATGAACGTATATATTCGGTAAGGGAATCGCGGTTAGTTATGTTTAATACAAAAGTGTTGGTAATGTTAAGGTTGGTAACATCTTTCATGTCAATTTGGATATTAGGGTTGCTTCGTTGGAAAAACAACCTGTTTGAAGCAATTATGGCATTTTCTCTGTTGTGTACTTCAATTCCCAGGTTATAGTTTCCCGAAGGAAGTTTTGATATATCGAATTCACCCAAAATTACGTTTACTCCTTTGGTCGTCTCTTTTTTAATGTAGCTGTAATCGTTGAGGACTTTCCCGTTTTCAAACGATTCAATAAACCAATTAATTAAATATTTTTGGTCAGCTCCTAAAATTTTATCTGTATTATAAATTTCGGAATAAAAGGTTATTGTATTTGTTTTAGCCGAGTAAAAATTGCTGACATGGGGTATCAAGTCATAACCACTTTTGGTTTTTATAGTAGGTTCTGTAGCTTTAGAATAGCTTTCGATAAGTTGGATACCTGAAGTCGAAACTGTATCTAAAGGGAAATCAATAACTATTGGCTGAGTAACATAAAGTGGTATACTGTCTCCATTTGCATCTGCCAAAATAAGCTCAAAGTTATAATTTCCGTTAGGCAAAACAAATCGTTGCTGATCAATAAAATTGATATCCAAGCTTGCGAGATTGTCTAATTCAGGAGTTAGAAATTCATATTTTTTATAATTTTTTATAATATTATCCTGCTTAAACAGCATCGTAATGGCAAGTTTTCCCTGGTATTTTCCCTGTTGGTTTTTTATATAAATAATACTTTTCCCCCAAACAGAAAGATAAGTTTCAAAATAAGGGCCATACTCAGCAGAGTTAAAAGTTGCGTATGCTAAATAAGCTTTAACCATGGAGGCTTTTGTAAAAGAAAGCCCAACGCTTAACAACATTGTTAACAGAATAAAGAAAAACTTTTTCATAATAAAGGTGCTATTAAATTCGATTATACAAAAATAGTAAACAAACTGGAAAAATAGAAAAGAAATCGACAAACCTGATAAAAACAAAGGTAAACAGCACTATATCAACGATAAAAACATTGATTAAAAAATTAATTGTCCGGTTTGAAAAAAAAAGTAATTTTGCCGGCGGAGAGATGGCAGAGTGGTCGATTGCGGCGGTCTTGAAAACCGTTGAGGCTCATAACCTCCGGGGGTTCGAATCCCTCTCTCTCCGCCAACTGCTTACTATGATGTAATGCAAGGAATTAACCCAAATGGTTGTTCTTTTATTCAATTCTAAAGGAGAGATGCCAGAGCGGTTGAACGGGGCGGTCTCGAAAACCGTTGATCTCTTACGGGATCCGGGGGTTCGAATCCCCCTCTCTCCGCATCATTAAATTTTTACATTTTATTGCTCCTGTAGCTTTTTGAGAGCAAACTAAAAAGGACAAAATCTCTGTTTTTGATGATGAATTTTAGCCTTTTTGAGGGAATAATTATTCTCACGAGTGTTCCTGAAGCTATTCCTTCTTTATCATGCAGATCATATATAGTAAGTCGTATTCCTAGTTTATATTTTTTGTTTAAAAGCTGAATTCTTTCATTTGTAATTTTTGTTGATAATGATTTGTGTAAAGATTTATTTTGTTCTTGTATAAGATTGGCTTTTTTTCTACCTATTCCGTTATCTTCAACTTCTATTTGCATAATTTCATTTCCCATAAAAATCCGGATGAAGATATTTCCTTTATCTTGTTTGTTTAGAATCCCATGATCAATGGCGTTTTCTACAAGTGGTTGTATCAGCATTGGTGGAATATATTTTTTTTCAGGGTCGATAGCCGGGTCTATCTCAAAAGAATAATCAAATTTATTTTCAAAACGAAGTGTTTGCAATAATAAATATAGCTTTAATGTTTGTATTTCATTTTCGAGAGGAATGAATTCTTCTCTTGAATTAGTTAAAACCAGCCGTATAAGTTTTGCAAAACCCGACAAGTATTTTCCAGCTTCGAACAAATCGTTTTTAAGTATATAGCTTTGGATGGACGAAAGTGAATTGAAAATGAAATGGGGGTTCATCTGCGAACGAAGTAGTTTTTGTTCAAGTTCCAATGTTTTTTGTGCTGATTTTAGTTTATTATGTCTGCTGTAAAGTATAGCAAGCAGAATGATGAGTATAAAAGAAAAAGAAAGACCATAAACAAGATTTTGTCTTTTTCGAAGAATTAATTTTTGTATGGAATTTTGTTTGGAGAGATTTTTAAGCTGCTGTTGTTTTTTTTCATTTTCATATTTAGATTGAATCTCGGCAATTTTTCTATTATTTTCTTCTTTGGCAATTTTCAGCATAATATCCGATAGCAATTGGTGATATTCTAATGCCTTTTGATAATTTTTTTGTTCATAAAATAATTCAAATAATTTTTTATAACTATTTTTGATATAAAGGTTTACTCCAAGTTCTCTGGCAAGTAGCAAGCCTTTGTTTAAATAAATCAAGGCTCTATCATAATGCCTCATTTTAATATATGTTGAACCAATATTGGCATATGAACTTGCAATTAATTGTTTATTCCCTGTTCTTAAACGTACTTTAAAAGATTTAAAATTGCATTTAAGTGCATTATTATAATCTTTTTTTAGCATATACACATGGGCAATATTTGTCCATAAAATACTCATTGAATTCTTATCATCACTTTGGATTCGTATATTTAATGCCCTTTTATAATAAGACATAGCTTTATCCAGGATATTTTTATTGGTAAACATATCACCTAACAGAGAATAAGTTGAAGCAATTCCTGCTAAATCATTTTTACTAATATATTCATTAAGTGAAGATTCTATTAAAAGTAATGCTTTCTTTTCGTTATGAATACAATTATTGTAATATAGACCTTCATATAAACGGATATTAGGATAGTTTCTTTCTTCTATTTTTTTCCCCTTTAAAAAATGTTTTGATTTTATAATAAATTTTAACATATTATCAAAATCATTTAATTCATTGTACATACTGATAAGTACAGAATATATTCCAATAATATTTTCGTAATCGTTTGTAATTTCCGCAAGTTTTAAACTTCTATAGTAATAATCAAATACTTTATCAATGCGGCCGGTACTTTTATATACTGATGCAATATTTTTATAACATAAAAATATTTTCTTATTATTTTTTCTTGATTGATAGTAAATAATAGCTTTCTTAAAACTTAAAAGAGATTCATTAAAGCTACCAAGCACATAAGCGCTTTGCCCAATATTAAAATAGGAGCGGGCAAGTTCAGAGCTATTATTTTCTTTTGCTGCATGGGATAAAGCCTTTTTTGCATAATAATATGATTCATTTGAGAGAAAAAGGTTATAATAAAACTCTGATAGGTCATTATATATTTTTGAATTGTTTTCTGATTTTGTTTTGTTTTGTAAGGCATTCAGTAAACTGTCGATATTTTTATCATTGTTTTCCGGGAAAACTATAAGTGTTAATAATTCAAAAATCAATACTATGATGGTTTTTCTCATCTGAATCTTTCTTCTGATGTAAAATTAAAAAATATTTGGTTTTTTAGTACTTTGGCGACATGAAAAAAGTAATATTTTTCTTTAGTTTATTAGTATGTGTAACAATGCAAACCTTAGCACAGTTTGCAAATTATAGAAATTATTTTTCTCCACCCATTGACACTGTGCTATTATTAAGTGGGAACTTTGGTGAACTACGTGCAAATCATTTACATTCCGGAATAGACATAAAAGTTTTTGAGCAGGAGGGGCTACCTGTTCTTGCCGCTGCTGATGGCTTTATTGTGAGAGTAAAAGTATCACCGGTGGGCTTTGGAAAAGCATTATACATAGACCATCCTAACGGATTTACTTCTGTTTATGGACATTTACAGCGATTTAACAACACAATAAATGCTTATGTTAAAGAAGAACAATACAAAAGAGAATCGTTTGAGCTTGATGTTTTTCCCGGAAAAGATAGATTTTTGGTTAAAAAAGGGGACACTATAGGATATGCCGGAAATTCGGGATCTTCGTTTGGACCACACTTGCATTTTGAAATCAGGGATACATACACCGAAAGACCTATCAACCCTTTGTATTTCAATTTTCCTATAAAGGACACAATAGCACCTGCTATTAATTTATTAAGGATATATCCTTTTAACGATTCATCTTTCGTAAATAATAGTAACTCTCCTATGGATTTTATTATTTCCAAAGATAGTCTCTATAAACCGGAGCTAATAGAAGGTGATACTATACAATTAGCTGGGAGTATTGGCTTTGGAATAGAAACTTATGATTATATATATAATAAAAATGATAAAAGTGGCATCTATTCAATGCAATTATTTATTGACTCTGTCCTTTGTTTTTATTGTACTGCTGATAGCTTTGCATTTGATGAAACACGTTATGCCAATTCTTTGATTGATTATAATTATTGGATGAAAACGGGTATTCGTGTGTATAGAACTTATATACAACCAGAAAACAAACTTTCTTTATATGATTATGTATATAATTCTGGTATTTTTAGTTTTTGTGATAATTTATTGCATTCAATCCGGATAGAAGTTGCAGATTTTAATGGAAACACGGCTCAATTAGCATTTACAGTTAGGGGAAAACTTCCCTATCATGATCTTATTAATTTACCCTATTGCAATGAGGATGTCGGGTTTTTTATTCCCGAAAAAGATAATATATTTGAAAATGAAAATATTAGTATCTTTTTTCCTAAAGGTTGCTTGTATGACACACTGCATTTTTCATATGCTTCAGAACACATTCCCAAAGGCTGTTTTTCGGCTTTACATTGTATTCATAATGTTTTTACTCCCTTACATAAAAATATTCTCGTTAGAATAAAAGTAATAGGATTGCCATCTAAATACATAAATAAAACACATATTGTTAAAATACAAGAAAATGGTGATAAAATTACATGTGGAGGAGAATGGGAAAATGGCTATATTAAAACAAAAATTGTCCAATTTGGAAATTATTCCGTAGTAGTTGATACCATTCCACCTATAATCAAAGTACTAAATTTGTCCAAGAGAAAGTATCTCAAAACCCAAAAGACACTTGAATTTGAAATCAAAGATTCTTCATCCGGAATAAAAACTTACAGGGGTACAATAAATGGACATTGGATTTTAATGGATTATGATGCAAAAAACGATAAACTTATTTATTTTATTGATGAAAAAATAGTGATGGAGAGTAATAAATTTAAACTGGTCGTTACGGATAATTGTAATAATATTAGGATATTCTCAACCCAATTGTATTATAATAAAAAATAATTTTTTTATATTTTAATTGATGAGACATTTTTTAATGGGCTATTGGTAATATGTTAAATATTATTTATAATAAATATTAAATCTGCTTTTTTAATATTAATTAAGAAAATATATTCAATATTTATTAACAGATGTTTGTTGAAAGTATTTTTGGAAGAATAAAACGTTTCGGTTATAACTATGTACCTTTGAGAAAATACAATCAGCGATGAAAAGTTTTGGGAATAAAAAACTGATTATAATTACTTCTATAGTAATAAGTTTGGTGTTAATTCTTTTTTTATTTTATAATTTGTTTACTGAAAAACGTGAACCTGCTTTAAGAGCCATACCTTCAAATGCTGCATTGATAATTGTAACACAATCCCCACATGAAACTTGGCAAAAATTGTCAGAAAACAATATTTGGAAAGAATTATTAGGAATTAAAAATTTTACTCAGCTAAATGATGAAATAGAATTTATTGATTCTGTTATCAAAAACAATATAAAAGTTGGTAGAATAATAAATAAAAACGAATTATATATTTCATTACATCAGGTTTCATTAGTAAAATATGATTATTTATTTTCTATAAGTTTAAATATTGAGGGACAGAAAGTTTTTATTCAAAAACTAATCGGTGAGTTGTCTTCTGATAAGTCGGCATTTATTCAAAGAAGATACAATGGCGTAAGGATTTATTCAGTTATAATTAAAAACTATGAAAAAGTATTTTCTTATGCAATTTATAAAGGTGTATTTATTGTAAGTTTTGCTCCTTCACTTGTTGAAAAAGCAATTGATCAACTTAATACAAAAGATGATTTGTCTAAAAACCAATCATTAAAATTGTTGTCTTCTTCTGCAGGTAAAAAGGTTAATGCTAATATTTATATTAATTATAAAAATTTTTCAGCTTATTTGAAACAATTTGCTCTTAAAGGTAAATTGTCCGGGCAGTCAGATATTGCTAGCTTTATAGAGTGGACAGAATTGGATGTGTTGATTAAAAAGGATAAGATTCTGTTTACAGGATATTCCACAATACATCCTGAAAATGAATATTTTTTACAGCTATTTGCTAATCAACCTCCATATAACCATAAACTCATTGATTATTTTCCTGAAAACACATCTGTTTTTACTATATATTCGTTTTATAATTATACAAGATTTATAAAAGATTATAATAAATATTTAAAAAGAAAATACAATATAAACACTTTTGATGTTCGTATGAAAGAACTTGATAAAAAATATAACATCAATTTTGAAAAAAGTTTTTCGGATATAATCGGGAAGGAGGTGGCTTTGGTCATTACTTCGTTCCCGGAAAATAAAAATCAAAAGGAAAATACTTACGCTTTTATTCATACGAACGATAGTTCCAACAATTCAGCCACTTTTCCCGAACTTTCTAATGTTGTAATGAAACTAACCGGAGCCGAGGCTGAAACTCGCGACTATCTGGGTTACCAAATAGGTAAGCTGAATGTGCCAGGATTATTAACTCTTTTTTTTGGTAATTTATTCTCGGAAATTTTTGGTAATTATTTTACAACTATTAATAATGTGATAATTGTGGGTAATAGCCTTGATGCTATTAAAAATTATATTAATTATTATAATTCAAATAAATTATTAAAAAATACAAATTCTTATAAACAATTTTCTGAAAATATTGATGATAACTCAAATCTGTTTTTTTATTGCAATATTGCTAATTCAGAAACTTTTATTGATAACCAACTTAATAAAATATATAAAATAAAATATAATGAAAACGCACAAGTATTTTCTAATATTAGCGGAATATCGGTACAGTACAAATCTTCAGGAAAACTTTTCTACACAAATGTTTGTATAAAATACAAAGGAGATGAGCAGTCTGAATTTGCTGCAGAATGGGAACTTCCTTTAGAATCCGGAATAATTTCAGCCCCTGTTATAATTAATAGTGGTAAAGAGAAAAAAATAGCCATCGTTGATTTTTCAAACGTATTATATTTGATTGACGAACAAGGAGTAATTGATTGGAAAATAAAATTAAAAGAAAAACCTTTAAGTAATATAAATGAAATAAAAATTAAAAATGAAAATTATATAGTATTTAATACAGAAAATTATTTGTATTTAATAGGAATGGATGGAAAATTTAAAGAAAATATGCCTTTAAAACTCAAAGCAAGGACAACATGTCCGCTTCAGTTAATACAAAATAAGAAAGAAATTTCAGTTCTAATTGGCGGAAATAATAAATTAATATACGATTATTTAATAAATGGAACAATAAATAAAAATTGGGAAACACCTAAAGTGAAATCTATTATTCGTGCTATTAATTATTATAATATAAAAGGAAGAGTATATATAGTTTTTGTTGATAACGTGGGAAATATATATATAACAGATGCAAATGGAAAACAGCTCAATTTTTATAGCCAAATTATCGGAACATCAAAAGATACAAAAGTATTTCCTAACCTAACCAATAGTAAATCTTTGTTTTTATGTAATGATTCTATTGGGAGTATTATTTATTTGTTAAAAGATGGAACTGTAGAAAAAAATAAATTAACGGAAATATCTTCAGATTTTGATTTTGCTTATGAAGACTTCAATGGTGATAAAATCAATGAATTTATTTATTTTAGACAAGGAAAATTTACTGTTTTTAATCAAAATGGGAAGGTATTATTCGAACAAGTTTTCCCGGATGAATTTTTCTCCAATATATTAACTTTTAAACGAACTCCTTTACATATAATATTTGGGATTACTAATAAGGATAATAATAATTTATATTTACTGTCAAATAATGGAATAATTAATTCTAATGTGAATATTATAGGCGATACCCCTTTTACTTTGCAAATAGAAGATGAAAATATTTATAGTATTTATACCGGAAATAAAAATAAATTGCTGAACTATTTAATAAAGTAAGTGGTTTCAGATAAAATGGCATAAAATGAGTACATTTGTATAGGCATTTACTTAAATTTTATAAATATGAAAGCTCTAGGATGTCGTTGGGTGGGGAAAACAGATGCTATGCTTAAATATTTAATAATGTGTTTAACAGCATTCGTTCTGGCATCTTGTTTAAAAGATTATGATTTTGATAAAATGACGGATCCGGATTGGAATGCAAGCTGGGCTGTTCCTATAGTGAATTCAAAATTGTCATTAGAAAAAATATTAAATAAAGATGATAATTATTTTATTGAAGATGAGCAAACTCATCAATTAAGTTTAGTTTACAAAACTCAACTTCTGTCGCAAACCGCAGAGGAATTCCTCACGATTGGCGATCAAAACATCCATGTGGTAACAGATACTTTAAATATTGATGCACCTACAGGTGATACTTCTTTGTATATTATCACAAAATATTATCAATTTAACCCACCTAATGAAGGACAGCGCATTGATAGTTTGTTTATTAAATCAGCATTAATATCATTAAATTACATGTCTTTTATTAATCATAATGCCATTCTTAAGGTGAAAATACCAGGCGCTTCCAAAAATGGTAATATTTTTCAGGAAAATATTGCCTATACTTTTACGGGCTCTTTGCCAGTAACAGGTGATAAACAGCTTGATTTTTCGGGGTATAAAATTACACTCGACAGCAGTCCGGGGCATACTAACGAATTAGCAGTTATTATTGAACTTAGGGTAATCGGAGACAATAACCCTAACAATTCGCCCTATACTTTTATTTTTGATGCAGATATTACCGGTGTAAAGTTTAGCAAAGTTTTTGGGTATTTTGGTCAATATGAATTTCCGTTTAACGATAGTATAACTTTTAATTTGTTTAGAAATAACATACATGGTGATTTCAGGCTTGAAGATGTTAAACTACGTGTAATGGCAAATAATTCAATGGGAATGCCCCTTGCAATTCACATTCAGGAGCTTAAGGCTCATTCAAGCATCAATGCTCCTTATAATGTAAATATAAACGACCATCTGTCTTTTCCTAATCCATTATTTATTCCGGCACCTGATGAACAGCATATTGGACAAAGTGCAGATACAACATATGTGTTCAGTTCAGCTAATTCAAAAATAATAAATGCAATTAATATTTCACCACAATATATTTTATTTGATATTATAGGGAAATCAAACCCTGCCAACAATCCTAATGCAATTAACTTCATTTACGATACAAGTCGCTTTACCGTTGACCTTCAGGTTGAAATGCCTTTATATGGTTTATTAAACGGATTCTGGCTTCAGGATACAATTAATTTTGAAATTAATAAATTAGATAATATTGAACAAATAGAATTTAAAATTAATTCTACCAATCATTTCCCAATTGATGCGGAAATACAGGTATATTTTGCTGATTCAAGATATAGAGTACTTGATTCATTAATTTATCCGGACGATGACCCTATAGTTTTAAAAGCGGCGCCCGTTGGTGGACCTCCTGATTACAGAGTAATAGAAAATCCTCCGCCACAAGAATATACTTTTATACCAGAGCCTTTAACCCGCAACCGTTTGGATAAACTTGAAAATTGTAAAAAGTTGATTATTCGTCCTAAATTATCTACTTACCAGCAGGGATTGGTAAAGATATACTCTGATTATACCATAGATGTAAAAATAGGGACCCAGGTAAAACTCAAATCAAATTAAAATTGGGGAACTTGCTATGAAAAAAATGCAATTTATTTCGGGGATATTGTTTCTAATTCTTCTTCTTATTATTATAAACAAAGCATTTGCACAACAAGGCTATAATGCGCAATTTATTCGAGCATTACCCTTGCAACATTCTACAAATCCTGCTTATACCCCATGCTATTCTTATTATATCGGATTTCCAGGATTAACAGGTTTACAGTTTCAAACCGAGAACAGTGGTTTTACAGTGAAAAATGTTTTATACAAAACACCTGATGATTCGGTTCATTTTTCCACGGATAAATTGTTAAATTCCATAAAGAAAAATAATTATTTGTCTGTTGGGCTTGAAAATGACATTATTGCATTTGGGTTTAAAATAAAAAAAGGATATTTGCATTTTAACCTTTCTGAACGCTTTAATAGTACAGTATTTTATACAAAAGATATGCTTGACTTTTTGGTAAAAGGCAATAGCAGTTTTATTGGTAAAAATGTAAGTTTTAAAAGTATAGGACTAAACGCAAACTATTACCATGAAATTGGAATAGGATATTCGCGTGAGATTGATAAGAAATGGACTGCCGGAATAAAGGTAAAGTACCTTGCTGGGATAGCTAATATTTATACAAAAAAATCGGATATAAGCATTTATACCGATCCTTCGGATTATGCCCTAACCGTAAAAACGGATTTTAGCCTTTATTCGTCTTTGCCAGGGACATCAATGTTGCCAGAAGATTCAGTTGATTTTTCAATTGAAGGAAAGAATTTTTCAAAAAGTCTAATGAAATTTAAAAATTCAGGTTTGGCATTCGATTTGGGTGTTCAATATAAATACAATGATAAATTAAAATTTGGTGCAAGTATAATTGACTTGGGATATATCAACTGGAAATCAAATACTAAAAATTTAGTTTCCAGCAAATCAACTGGTTCGTACACTTTTAGAGGAATAGATATTAATGAATTTTTTGATAATGATTCTACAAAATTTGATGATAAAATTAATGAGGTAATTGATTCCTTGTCTGCTAATTTAGGGTTAAAAACCACTTATAGTAAATATCGTTCCAACTTAATTTCTAAAATATATCTTAGTGGAATGTATGATGTATCTCAACGAGATCATCTGGGTTTGCTTATTCGTTCCGATATTTATCAGTCAAAATTAAAAACCGCACTTACAATTCATTATAACCATGAATTTGGAAAATATCTTTCCCTGATGACTGGATATTCCCTGATGACTAATAACTATTTAAACTTAGGGTTTGGTTTTGCTCTGAATGTAGGTTCTGTTCAGTTATATACAATGACAGACAACGTAATAACATTTTTAAGTCCTTATAAATCAAAATATGGTAATCTAAATTTTGGAATCAACTTTGTTTTTGGTGACAAGCGTAAAATAAGCAAAAGTCCCGTTAAATCAGAAATTCAGGCAGATACTTTGGCAATTCGTGAAGCATTGCCAGAACTCAGAAAAATAAGTAAAGAGGAAAAGATGCAGCTTAAAGCTGATGAAAAGGAAAAAAGAGAAAATGAAAAAATTGCAACCAAACAGGAAAAAAAGATAAAGAACAAATCATTAAGACAACAACGAAAGGAATATCGCCGTCAACAAAAAAAGAAGAAAGCGTTATAAGAATTATCTATTTTTATTCTTGTGAAGCCAAACCATATCTCCTTTTTTAACTTCATAATTTTTTGGTAGTTTATTATATTTAATAAGATTTTTTAGCCGAACCCCATATAATTGCGAAATGCTGTATAAATTTTCGTATGCCTGAACTTCGTGTTTTTCAGCGCCTGATTTTCTCTTTTTCTTAGCAATATAAAGGATTTGCCCTTCGGAAAGACAATCGGTTTTTTTCATATCGTTATACCAGCAAATCTGATACAAGCTTGTATTGAGTTCACTTGCTAATTTAAAAAAATTATCTCCTTCTTCAATAAAAATAAACGCTATTTTATTATTAACATATACAGTTCTATTTTTTATTTTTTTCTTTTCTTGAAACCTATCCCTTGTAGGATGAATGTAGCCCTTTAAAAACCTTGAACAGTCGCTCGTATTAGCAATTGCAGATTCCTTCGCTAAAATAATCTCTTTAGATGTTTTATCAATATCATATAATTTATTGGACTCTATTATTCTTATTAAAGCTTCTGCATATTTGGGATTTGTAGCATAACCCAACCTTTTCAGACCTTCAGCCCATGCGCGATAATCAGTAATATCTAACGAAAAAAGCGAAGCATACCTATTCCGGGTTGTTAAAAATAGTCCATGGTCACGAAATGCCTCAATATCGTTTTTATATTTTCTAAAACACTCGTTCTGTGCATCATCATCTATTAATACTGTATCTCCTTCCCAATCTTTATGGCATTTGATACCAAAATGATTACCCGATTTTTTAAAAAAGACGCTGTTACCGCTGTTGGTTTCCAAAATCCCCTGAGCAAGAATAATACTTGCTGGAATTTTAAACTCGTTCATTTCCCACAAAGCCATTGATTGGTATTTTTCAATATACTCTGCGGAAGTTAACTTTTTTTCGTTGATTTGTGCGAAAGTGAATCCGGGAAAAAAGATTAAAATAATGAAAAAACTAACAAGTGAATACCTTTTAGCCATTGTCAGATATAAAAAATTAAAAAAATATCAATAAAAAGCAAAACCGTATTTACAAAAGTACAGAACAAAATTATAATATAAACTAAAAGATGTAATTATTTTTTACAATCATTTTTCTCTGAAAATCAATTGTAAAAACATAAATATGTTTATAATGATAGAATTTTATCTAATTTTGCTGTTATAATATATGGAAATAATAGAAAAATACTTTCCCGGATTATCGCACGAGAAAATAGGACGATTTGTACAATTGCAGGCGTTTTACGAAAATTGGAACCAGAAGATTAACCTGATTTCACGAAATGATATTGTACATTTATATGAGCACCATGTATTACATTCCCTTTCCATTGCTAAAGTGATTGATTTTAAGGATAGAACTTCAATTATGGATGTGGGGACAGGCGGAGGATTTCCCGGAATCCCGCTTGCCATATTGTTTTCCGGTTGCAATTTCTATTTGGTAGATTCAATAGGTAAGAAAATTCAGGTTGTAAATGCGGTGATTAAGGATTTGGGGCTTACAAATGTAAAGGCTGAGCAAAAAAGAGTTGAACAAGTGCAGGAAAAATTTGATTTTGTTATAAGTAGAGCAGTTACACAATTGCCTATATTTTTTCAATGGGTACAAGGTAAAATTATTTCCGGAGGCTTTAACAACTTGCCTAATGGTATTCTTTATCTGAAGGGGGGGGATTTGGAAGATGAGTTATGCTCTATAAAAAAGAAATACAAGGTCTTTAATTTGTCTGATTTTTTTACAGAAGAATACTTTATTACTAAAAAGATTGTGTATATCAAACGGTAACTTTTGCTAAATTTTCCTTATTGTATGCCGTAATAATCAATATTATATTGCAACTATTTTTTCCATTGCCTGTATTTATCTACTAAGCTGACTGTACTTTCGTCGGGTTTGGTTATTTCGGTGGTAAGACTTAGCGTTTCTAGTTTTGTATCCCAGAAAACAACCGGCATTATTTCTCCACCAAAGGTTCCATTGGATGCAATATAGTTTTCGGAGTCGTAAGCCGATTTCACGCAAAACATGTAAGGTGACTTGGGATTGTACTGATACAAACGTGCTGTTTCCAAATCGGGAAACTCAAGGATCATTTCTGCGCATAATTGTCCATTTTCTTCAAACAGTCGTTTTTGTATGTTTGTAGCTTTCGGGTAATCTTTTTCAATTTCATCACTTTCAATATAGGTGTTGATCAATTCATCGAAATCTTCGTTGGAAACATCGGTGTCTCCGTCTTTTACCGACATAATATTGATAAATTTTACAGTAAGTTTTCCTGAGTTTTTTCCGGTAATTTCAAATGTATATACTTTTTTCTCGACGGTTAAACATCCAGGTAAAATGAGTAATACAAGCACAGACACCAGCACTATAAATGAAAATTTATACATAATAATGAATATTGAAATTATTTTCAAATATAAGATTTTTTTCATTGTAAATTTGTCAAACAAATTTTTCTTATGATCATCTCTGTCGAAATTAGTTATTATCCTCTTAAAGAAGATTTTATTCCTTCAATTGTTGACTTTATCCATCGGTTGGGCGAAGATGAAAGGGTAAGTGTAACCACTAATGGGATGAGTACGCAAATGGTTGGTGAATATGATGAAGTAATGTCATTGCTTACAAGGGAAATAAAAAAAACTTGCGAAATTCCTCATTCCATTTTTATTTTGAAAATAGTTAATTCCGACCGTCGCTGATGGAAATAAAAACCCTGCTTGAACAACTGAAACAAAATCTTATTGATACAAGTTATATTGAAATTATAGCTGTTTTTTTTGGACTATTAAGTGTTTGGTATGCCAAAAAAGAAAGTATCAGGGTGTATCCTACTGGTATTATTAATGTGCTGATTTATGTGTATCTGTGCTTTTCTGCCGGATTGTATGGAGATATGGGCATCAATGCTTTTTATTTTGTGATGAGTGTGTATGGTTGGTACAACTGGAGTCGTAAGGATGAAAATAGTAAAGAAATTTCTATTACACGATGCAATAAAAAAGAGCTTATTTTTAATATGCTGGCTTTTTTACTGTTTTTTGGAATATTATGGTTTATTCTTGAAAGGTACACCCCCAGTACAGTTCCTGTACTTGATTCGTTTACAACGGCATTATTTATTATTGCCATGTGGCAGATGGCACGGAAAAAGATTGAAAACTGGATTGCCTGGATTATCGGTGATGCACTTGTTATCCCGATGTTTGCATATAAAGAATTGATATTTACAAGTTTTCAATTTATTGTTTTTTTAATTCTTGCCATTTCGGGTTATCTGGAATGGAGAAAAAAATTAATGATTCTTAAAAAAAATATTGGTTAACAGAATAGCCATCACCGGACCCGAATCAACCGGGAAATCGCAGCTAACTCAAGAATTAGCAGCATATTACAATACTGTATTTGTTCCTGAATATGCCAGAAAATACCTTGGTTTGATAAACCGCGCCTATGAAGAAAAAGATATATTAAAAATAGCACAAGGACAATTACAGTTAGAAACATCTTTAATAGCATCAGCACGAAATTTTATTTTTTGTGATACCGATTTTTTGGTTACGACAATCTGGAGCGAAGTAAAATACGGACGTTGTCACCCCTGGATACAAAACAAACTTGTTAACCATCGGTACAACCTCTATCTGCTTTGTAATATTGATTTACCTTGGGAAGAGGATCCTATGCGGGAGCATCCGCATAAACGTGATTTTCTGTTTGAAAAGTATCTTACATATTTGAAAAAAATGCAATTCCCTTTTGCTGTCGTGTCGGGAAAGGGAAAAGAAAGACTAAAGAATGCTGCCTATTATATAGACCATGCTTTTTTGAATGTATAAACCGCTAAAAATTAAAATATTTTATCATTTTTTTAAACTTTTGGTAATCTGACTTTTCAATAAGCTACTGACATAATATTGAAAAAGACTTTTTTCAACTATTGCAGATATATTTAAAAATAGATGTAGGTTTGCAATGAAGACTATTTTATTATGCACTTGCTGTTTCTGACAAAATGGTACCCCAATACATCGGATATTACTAATGGTATTTTTATTGAAAGCCTTGCTTTACAAATTGCAAAAAATCATAAGGTTACAGTAATTGCATTACACCCCCAAGCTGAACTTGATGAAAAAAAAACAGTTACAGATACCCAAAATTTCAATTATCGTCTTATTCAGCTATATTTCAGAGCGAAGGAACCCTTAAATTGGATTGCAAGATGGTATAACCTTGCACAATGGCTTTTGGCTTTTGTAAGAGCATGGAAAATACTGAAAAATACAAATAAAAAACCTGATTTGGTTCACGTTCATGTATTAACCCGTCCGGCTGTAATGGCATATGGATTAAAGTTGTTTTACGGGATTCCTTATGTTATTACCGAACACTGGTCAAGGTATTTAAGAAATGAATATAAAAATAAAAATCTGCTATACAAAAAGATAACATCTTTTGTTGCTGCTCGTGCCAAAGCTTTTACCTGCGTTTCAGAAAGATTGATGCAGGAGCTTGTGCAAGCCGGTATTCACAATCAAATAATGCAGGTGATACCCAATATGGTAGATGTTACAGCCAAAACGGATACTGTAGAAGGAAACAGGGGTGGAAGAAATACAATATTTATCGCAACAGTTTCTGATTTGGTGGATAAAACCAAGAATATCAGTAGCGTGTTATATGTACTTTCCAATATCAAGCCCATTTTTTCTGCCTTTGAGTACCATTTGGTAGGTGATGGACCCGATGCCGAAGCCTTTAAACAACTTGTGGAACAGTTAAAATTAACCGACAAAGTATTTTTTCACGGAAGACAGGATCATGATTATATATGCAGTTTTTTGCCTGTTATTGATTTTCTGGTTACAAACAGCTATTCAGAAACGTTTTCAATAGTAACTGCTGAGGCTCTCTCGTTGGGAAAACCTGTTATTGCTACTCGCTGTGGTGGACCCGAAAGCTATATTAATGAGGGAAATGGGATACTTATTGATGTAGATAGCCCTCGCCAACTGGAAGATGCTCTTCTTTTTATGATAAAAAATTGTAAAAACTATTCTCCTGATAAACTGCGCGCTTCTGTACGTCAATTCTCTCCAGAAATTATTGTAAAACAATATAATAATCTCTATCAAATGGTATTAACTTCATAATCTGCATTTTTTGGAACTTAGGTACGGTATATTATGCAATAGTTATATTTTCCAGCAATGGCAGGCACAAGCTCTGCGGTTATTGCATGAAAATGGAATAACCGCAGCATTATTAGTCATGGATGCTAACCTGCCAGAACAAATTTCATGGAGAAAAAAACTGTGGGTTTATCCGTATAAAAAACTGTTATTTAGAATGTTTATGCGGTTTAGGGTAAAGCCAGATGCAAAAAAATCTGTTGATATGACGACGGATTTTGCAAATGTTCCGGTTTTACATTGTACAACACGTGCAGAGGGTTTTTCGGAATATTTTTCTGATCCTGATGTTAATGCAATAAAAAGCTACCGACTTGATTTTATTGTAAGATTTGGATTTGGCATCATTAAAGGTGAAATTCTGCAGGTAGCTCAATATGGTGTATGGTCATACCATCATGACGATGAACAGTTTTACAGAGGTGTTCCCTCCTGTTTTTGGGAAATTTATGAAGGGAATCCGGTTACAGCCGCAATTTTGCAACGGCTTACTGCTCGGCTTGATAGTGGGGTTATTTTGAAGAAAGGATATTGGGGAACTATAAACCATTCTTTTACCGCAAATATGAATCAGTTACTTTCGGGAACCTCCGAGTGGCTTTTACAGGTTTGTCGCGACATACAGCAAGGGACAGCTCCCTATTTCAATTTTCAGCAAAGTACATCTCCTGCTCCTATGCGTTATGTGCCAGGTAATTGGAAAATGGCAAAATTTTTATTGTTAATTCTTAAAAACAAAATTACATTTCATTATAAAGAACTCTTCCGTCACGAAATTTGGAATGTAGGTGTTGTTAAAATGTCTGTAAATCAATTTGTAGAAAAACGTTTTGCCGAGGATGCTATGGATATACATTGGCTACCGGAAATAAAGCGGGGGCGATATCTTGCCGACATTTTTAGTTATACCAGTAATGAAAAAGATTATTTTTTGTGTGAATTGTATGATTATAAAAAGCAAAAAGCGAATATTACACAGTTTAGTCTGTTAAATGAGGCAACTGTAAATGTAAACGATAGGAAGTTGGTTATATCCGGAGCCAACCACTTTTCTTTTCCGTATATTTTTGAAAATGAAGGTAATATCTATTGTATACCTGAATGTTACCAAAGCAGCTGTCTCAAAATTTTTCGTCTAAATGTTGCAAACGGGCTTTTTGAATTTCATACGGTTTTACTTGAGAGTGTTCGCGCAGTTGATCCTGTTTTGTTCAGGTTTAACAACTTATGGTGGTTGCTTTTTACATCTGATACCCATAGTAATACTAAGTTATATGCCTATTTTTCCAAAGAAATTTTTGGGCAATATCAACCTCATGGCAATAACCCCATAAAAACGGATATACGCTCTTCGCGCTCTGCAGGACAGTTATTTATGATGAATGAGAATTTAATCCGCCCGGCACAGGATTGTTCTGTTACCTATGGAAGCCGGATTTGCCTTAATGCTATTCAAAAACTTACTCCTGAAGAATTTGAAGAAAACTCTATTGGATTTATTGCTCCTTTTAAAGATTCGAAGTATCCAGGGGGCTTGCATACGCTTTCGTTTACAAATCAATATACTTTTATTGACGGGAAAAAATATGCTTTTATCGGTGTCCAGTTTTTGTTTCAGCTAAAAAGGAAAATAGGTATATGAGGTTGATTTGTAGATTATAAAAGCTTATTTGGATTTAATTTCATAATTTTTTTTCCGGCAAATAATCATTACATCCATCGTATAGTCGAACATATCCCTTGTATTTTTTTCCAGCCCATAAATAATAAATCCCCAGAGAGCATAAAATGGCTGTCCTAATAGCATGAAGAAGTAAAAGAGTCCAAACAGAATTTGTTGGAGCTTGTATTTTTTCTTTTTTAAAATAGCAAGATAACTGCGAATATATCTAATAAACAGACTGTAAAACATAGTCTGAAATCCACCGTAGCTTTCCATTGCAACAATTTCGAAACCATTGTTGGAAGCAAGCATACGAAGATGTACGTCGGTATGCCGCATTACATCTTCAGGGCTCCATTTGGGGTAAAGAAAATCCGTTGTCAGCATTAGCATGCCTTCGGGTTGCAATACCCTGTGCATTTCTTTAAAAAATTTATCTGGTTGCGAAATTACCGACAATACCTGAAAATTAACGATTCCGTCAAAACTTGCATCAGGAAAGGGAAGGGCTGTGCCATCTTCTATCCATACATCAGTAATGCCTTCTTTTATAGATGAATGTATAAAATTGTAATGTCGGCATGTATTGGTGCCTGTGTAGCTTTCAGCTTGTGTAAATAGTTTTTGATACGGTTTTTCACCAGCACCTATATCTAAAAGTTTCCCTTTGAATAGCGAACTATACCTGCTGATTTTTTCCCTTGTCATTTTTTCATTGATGAGAAACTGTGTGGAACTGAGGAACCGAAATAATAAACTTGCTATCACCGTGGGTAAATGGTATTTTTTACAAACGTAAAGAAAAATATAAAACTGTAAAAGTTTATCTTTGACCCGTATTTTGTACGATTGTATGCTAAAAAATATACTTGGAACAACCTTGGCTCGTATTTCTATTGCAATATTTAGTTTTTGTATTGTGGTTATTAATGCCCGGTATTTGGGTGCTGTGCACGTAGGTACAATAGGATTGATAGTGTTAGCTATTTCTATTAATATGATTATGAGTAGTATAGTTGGAGGTAGCTCGCTTGCTTTTTTGGTGCCACGGCATGCTGTTTTTTTACTTTTTATAGCCTCCTATGGATGGGCACTTATTACATCTGCATTGGGCAGTGTATTGCTGAGCTATTTACACATGGTTCCTGCAGGATTTACTTTTGATGTTTTTTTTATTTCGCTTTTCCAGTCGCTTATGAATATCAACATAACCATTCTGCTGGGGAAGGAAAAAATAAAACTGTATAATGTTTTTACTTTTGGAGAAATGGTGTTGCGGATAACCTTCCTGTTGCTTTTTATTTTTTATTTTGGAATACTAAATCCACATGCTTTTGTGTATGCACTGTACTTATCGCTGGGAATATTTTTTATTATCAGTTTGGTAGCTGTTCATAAATACTTAGTATTTACTGATCTTATGGAACTTCCAGCTAAGCTTAGGGAAATGTTTCGTTTGGGAACATACATTCAGTTAGCCGGTATTTTTCAATTATTTAATTATCGGTTAAGCTACTATATTATAGAAGGTTGCATGGGAAGAGCCGCCTTAGGTGTATATTCTGTGGGTGTACAGATTTCGGAAAGTGTATGGCTTATCGGGAAAAGTGCGGCTATGGTGCAATATTCCCGGATATCAAATTCTGATGATGAGGAGTATGCCCGGCAGATTACGTTGATGTTTGTCAAATTTACGTTTTTACTTACGTTGTTGGCTGTTATAGTTTTATTATTAATCCCATCGGATGTGTTTTCTTTCGTCTTTGCAAAGGACTTTTCCGGTTTAGGGATAGTTATTTCTTCTATGGCTGTGGGTATAATATCTTTGGCTGTTTCTATGATGTTTAGCCATTATTTTTCAGGGAAAGGAAAACCACATCATAATACTGTAAGTTCAGGTATTGGTTTGGTATTTACACTTGGACTGGGTATTATTCTGATTCCCAGATATGGTCTTTTGGGTGCTGGTATAACAGCTTCTGTATCCTATACCATTTCAATGCTATACCAGTTTTTTGTTTTTGTAAGAATTGCCAGGGTTAAATTGCGTAACTTTTTACCAGATAAACAAGATAAGGAGCTTCTTTTGCGGGAAATCAGGCTACTTTTTAATAAAAAACAAAATTCAGTTTCAGTGCGTTAATTATGAAAAGGATATTCTTTACGGTCGGATGCTTATTTATTTTTTTTATATCTGTTCAATGCTTTGCACAAAAGAAGAAAACTCCGGTTAAACCATTGTTTGAAATACCTATAAATTATTGTTTATCAAAAGATGAGTATAAATTGTTTTGTGCTTTGAATGATCTGCGTGTAGGTGATTCACAGCCAAAACTGCCTTTATCTTTGCAACTGTGCTTTGTTGCCCGTACCCATGCCAATGATTTGGCGCTCCATCTTCCGGATGAAGATTTTTGTAATTTGCACAGTTGGTCTGCCTTTGGGGTTTGGAAGAAATGTTGTTATAATAAGGATATGAGCAGTATAGCTTGTATGACGGAAAAGCCAAAGGAGTTAACAGGCTACAAAGGGAAAGGGTATGAAATGGTGTATTTTGAAAATGACTCACTTAATGTAAACTCTATAGTAAGCTTCTGGCAGCAAAATGATTTGGTTACAGATTTTTTTCTGAGCAGGAACAAATGGCAGGGTGCAAACTGGAAGACCTTGGGGGTTGGTATTTATAAGGGATATGTTTGTGTATGGATGGGCACCGAGCCAGATCCCTTAGCTCCTCCGGATACTTGTGGCTTAAATCATGGTAACAGCTTGCCTATTGCAACGTCTATAGAGACAATGAATTCAATTGTAAAATATTATCTGGTTTACGGTAGTTATAATTCACAAAACGAAGCCAAAGAAGCTGTTAGTAAATTGCAGAAAGCAGGATACACTAACACAAAAATGATTAAAAACAATGCAAATTACCGGGTTGTTTTAAATGAATTTACTTCTTTGGAGTCTGCCCTCCAGCAAAAAGAAAGAGTAAAAAAAGTGTACAAACAGGTTTGGCTGCTTAAGCATTAAAGTTATTACACCTCAATTTGTTATTTTATAATCAGTGTTTTTGATAGATATTTCCCATATTCCTATAGCCGGATAAATCCCTGTACCAGTCGGGATAAAGCGTACCTCCGCTTTGTGCCCATTCTGCAAAATGGTTATAGGCTTGCAGAACAGGAGTTTTTTCAATAGGATAAGCAAAACTTTCATAAATGTTTATAGCCCAGGGCAGGTTAAGTTCGGTTTTATAATAGCGTCCTTGCAAAGCAATGCTATTGTCATCGAAAGTGCCATAATAAGAAGGGTCAACGAGGCTTGTCGGGGGATAGTCGGGCAAATGCACTTCTCTGCCCCTGGTTTTGTTAACAATTAAAAAGGGATTGAAGTTGGAAATATTCAGTTGGTTGAAGGAATAGGCATTTGTAGGAAAAGTAATAGTAATATTCAAAGTATCAGGGGTTACGTAAGTAGCTGTGGGGTCAGTATTAACACCAATACCGGTACCCGGATGCTGCATTTGTTTGTATGCATTGTCATATACTATGATTGTGGGGATAGATTGATTTGCTTCTGTTCCATTGTTATTTAGCATAATGTAAGTTTCAGTCAATTCACATCCTGTAACTATTAAATCGGCTTGGTTGAATGATGCATCGCCAAGTTGAAAGCCGAAACCGTTTTCAAATGAAGCCCCGAAAGCATTGATTACAAAGGTTCCGAATAGCTCTACAACGTTATTATTTCCATTGGTGATAACATTAAAACGATAGTCGAGAACGAGGTCGTTAAAATCATAATCACCTTTCCCTGGCCATAAGTCTTCGTAAGCTAATGTTCCATAGCTATATGCAGGATAGTAATTGTTAAAAGCCCTTGCCGGATCTGAAGGAAATTCATCATCGTCATCTGCCACACCATCCTGATCATTGTCTGTTCCTGTTCCGGATTGAATATTGTATATTCCGGAAAAAACATCGCTATCGAGTGCACAGTCTTTATAGACAATGGCTTTCAATACTGTGAAGGTGCTAATAGTAATAGGTTCGGAATAAACTATTCCGTTGGATTGACTGGGAGTTGTACCATCAATGGTATATTTTACTATGACATTTTCAGTTGCAGATGTAATGGTAACAAGCTGTGCAGAAGTATAGTTTCCTGCTACCGGTGAAAACACAGGCGCAGCTACCTGATTTTGTTCGATTGCGTAAGTTGCTGTAACCATAGTGCTATTTGCCATTCCTGCTTTAAATGCAATGGCTTTCACCGTAGTTGTGTTACTGATAGTAAACGGGGCAGAATAAGTGATACCGTTTGTTTGTGTAGGAGTGCTTCCATCAAGGGTATATTTAATTGTTGCGTCAGCAGTTTCAGAAATTAAGGTAATGGTTTGTTCGCAACCATACGTGCCTTCAACCGGGGAAAAAACGGGAACAGAAACTTGGCTTAAGTTGATAATGTAGCTTCCTGTGGCGATGCCACTGTTAGTCATGCCTGATTTATAGGCTATAGCCTTAATAGTTGTGGAAGAACTGATTTCAAAAGTGCCCGCATAAATAGTACCGGAAGTTGTTGAGGGATTACTCCCGTCAGTAGTATATCTTATAGTTGCTCCGGTTGTTTCTGTCGAAATTGAAATTGTTTGTGTGCTTGTGTAAGTTCCGGGTGTTGGTAAAAAAGTAGGTGTAGCTACAGTATTAGTAACGCCACAGTTAAAAACGTATTGAAATTCCTGAAGCGTAAAACTTGCTATTTGACTATTAGTACCTGCTTTTGCGGATGTTCTCTGTGCTTGTAAAGAACTTAGGGTATAAGTTACGGTAAAAATACCGGCTTGCCCATCTCCTATACCGGAAGTGTTATCAATTTTAAAACCCTGAAAAGGGTCGCTTCCCAGATTAGGACCCATGTTAATATTTCCATAGCTCATGTTACCGGAAATAATTTGGACGGAAACATTTGAGTAGGTATTGGGAATTGCCTCAATGGAGTAATGAGATAATTCCTTGCAAACAGGACCTGGGCAGCCATCATGTTCAACGGTTAACACTATTGTATAAGTTCCATTTAAATTCTGACTTACAGAGGATATTGTTGTAGAAAACCCTCCTCCATTTGATTTTGTTACTGTACATAAGCCCGATGATTGAATAGTGTATGTTCCCAAAGAAATTTCACTGTTAAGCATTCCGGTTTTATAAGCAATAGCCTTTAGTGTAGTGGTATTGCTTATATTAACAGGAGAAGAATACACTGTCCCGTTGGTTGTGCCGGGTGTACTGCCATCGGTAGTATAACGGATGGTAGCTCCGGAAGTTGTTGTAGCAATAATAACATCCTGGGCTGAACTGTAAATTCCTTCAGCGGGAGAAAATGAAGGTTGTGCAACCTGCTCCAACTGAATAGTATATGTTCCAGCTGTTATATCACTATTAATCATACCGGTTTTATAGGCAATGGCTTTTAAGGTTGTGGTTTCTGATATTTCCACAGGAGAAGAATACAGTGTCCCATTCGTTGAACTTGGAGCTGTTCCATTTGTAGTATACCTAATAGTAGCATCCGTTGTCGTTGAACTAATCGTAACTTGTTGAATGGTGGTGTAAGTACCGGGTTGTGGATTAAAAACAGGTGCTACTGCTTGAAGCAACTGAATAGTATAAACTCCCGAAGCAATTTCGCTATTATTCATGTTGTTATGATAAGCAATCGCTTTCAGTGTAGTTGTGGATGAAATCGCAACCGGAGATGTATAAATAGTACCATTAGTTTGTGATGGAATGCTTCCATCTGTTGTGTATCGTATTGTGGATCCACTGGTTCCACAGGAAATAACTATATTCTGAAAGGTATTGTAAGTACCGGGTGCGGGATTGAAGGTTGGTGTGGCTACCTGCTCAGTTTGAATAATATACATACCACTCGTAACATCACTGTCCAACATATTGCTTTTATATGCTATTGCTTTAAGTGAAGCAGATGTGCTTATTGTAATTGGTGCTGTATAAATGGCTCCGTTAGTTTGAGTTGGTGTGCTTCCGTCAGTTGTATATCGTATGGTTGTTCCAGATGTGTTACTGGTAATTGTAATAGTTTGCGGATTGGTATAAGTTCCTGCAACGGGACTGAAAATGGGTGCATTACATTTTATATAGTATATACCGGTTGTAACTGTGCTTATATTTCCAGGGTTATTTGTTTTATATACAACTGCTTTTAGTGTAGTACTTTGTGTAATTGATACCGGAGAGGTATAAATAGTACCATAGGAAGCTGTAGGCTTAGTGCCATCCGTCGTATATCTTATGGTAGTACTGCCAACGCTGGACGATATTGTTACATTAACTAAACCTGTATATGTTCCGGCTGCCGGGCTAAAAGAGGGGGGCGTAAGCGTTGCCATGGCAAAAGTGCTCAAAAAAAACATAAAAACAAATAGCCCTGTTTTTTTAAAGTAAAACTTATATAAATTTTTCATAAACAATTTATTTAAAATTATAAACAATGTTTGTTTTATCTAAAACACACTCAGTACTTTGCCCATTATACATCAAATAAATCATTGATTGATAAGATGGAAGCGAAAGTTTTATAGTGTAAGGTATATTGGCTTTTAAGAATGCTTTATGATAAATTGTTCCATCAGATGAAACAATTCTTACCACTTTATTTACTTTTCCGGTAAATGTAAACTGGTAATCTTTTGAAGTTTTCCAATCAAAATTTTTATTGATTTTCAAATCTTCCATTTGAGTAGGATTGGGAACTATTGCAGGATCATTGTCTTTTTTACATGCCGAAAAAACGACAAACCCTATAACCAAAAATAATAATAGTTTTTTCATCTTTTACTTAATTATGTAAATTTTAGGTAGTATTAATTTTCAATTAATGTGCCAGTTAATTAACTATTTTTAAATATAATATTATCAGGTAGTTAGGATTTTGAAATTTTAAATGCATAATCCCAAAAAAAATACTTTAGTTTTAAAATGGGACATTTTAAAATTTTAACAACTTAATACAAAGTTACATACTTTATTATATAAATTTTAATATAAAATAATAAATAATTAAAAATAATATGTTAATCAACATATTATGTATGCATTATTAATAGTAAATCAAAAAAAATAAAATTTACAATATAAATATATTGATTTGTTTATATAAATATTAAAATAATATTGATTAAAACTATTCCGGGATAAACAATAATACAAAAAGAATGAGTATAAATGTACGTTGACAAGCTACTTACTTTATAAAATAGAAAAACATTGTAAATATGTAAATTGCAATGTTTTAGGGTGGATAATGGGGTTCGAACCCACGACCTTCGGAACCACAATCCGACGCTCTAACCAGCTGAGCTATATCCACCATGAAAAGGAGTGCAAAAATAGTAATTTTTTCTTTTATTTATAAATTGAAACGGAAATTAATCGATAATTTTTTCTTTTTTCAATATCTGTGATTGATTGTTTGTACGCAGAATTACCTTAAATTTGCAAAAATGAAAAAATAAAATATATTTATATGACTGATATAGTTGATTTTAAAATTTTTGGTAACGATATGCAAATTGTCGAAATAGAGCTTGATACTAATGAAGGAGTAAGAGCGGAAGTTGGAGCAATGATGTATATGGAAGAAGGAATTGTAATGCAAACCAGTACTGGTGGGGGATTGTTCAAGGGATTAAAGCGTATGATATCCGGAGATGGTTTTTTTATTTCTTCATTTATATATACAGGTTATGGTAAAGGACACGTGGCTTTTGGAGCGCCCTATCCCGGGAAAATTATTGTATTAGAATTAGATATGTTAGGCGGAACTTTTCTTTGCCAGAAGGATGCATTTTTGTGTGCCGCAAATGGAATTGATATTGATCTAGCTTTTACAAAAAAAATGGGTGCAGGCCTTTTCGGTGGGGAAGGATTTATTTTGCAACGATTAAGCGGAACAGGACGTGCATTTATACATGCAGGAGGTACTATTATTAAAAGGGAATTACGTCAGGGTGAAACCCTAAGAGTGGATACCGGTTGCCTTGTTGCTTTTTCTCCTTCGGTAGATTATGATATCCAGTTTGTTGGAGGTTTTAAAAATGCTATGTTTGGTGGCGAAGGATTATTTCTTGCTCAACTTACAGGTCCTGGGCTTGTTTATCTTCAAAGCTTGCCTTTCAGTAGGTTAGCCGATAGAATCGTTAATGCTGCCCGCTGGTCGAACAGGGATGAAAAATCGGGTATTGCGGGTATAGGCGGAGGGCTCTTAGGTAGTATTTTGGGAGGTGATAAATCGTATTAGATATTATAATTGTGTTTTTTAAGAAAAAATACCAAGCAGGTAGTTCTTCTCTATCTGCATTAACTTGGCGTAAATTTTGCAGAGACGGACTTGCCCTTATTTCATTGTCTTTAATAACCTTTGCTACTTTTATTGCAGTTACAGGATACCTGATAACTCCGGATGCAACGCCATACGCAAATAATCAGATTTTGGAAATTGCTTTACAGAAACCGGGTTTTTCTGTGTTGATGCTTAAAGTAAGGAAAAAAGAAACTGAGAAAAAAGTAAGTTTTTTTGAAAAAATGATATATGGTAAAAGTAGTGAATATAATTATATTCCAATAAATAGTTATATATTTAGTGATGATAAAATATATTATACTATTTATTCTGGAAAACATGAAGCTAAAGCCATCATTTCGTATTTGCCATTAAATGAGGTTATTTTTTCTACTTCTGCAAATGAAACCCTAAAAACAAATAGTAAAAAAATTGTATTTGAAAATACGGGAACGAAAGATAAGAAAGCAGTTAATAAAATTATAGAAACAATAAATAAAAATAGTTTAGTAAGAAAACATTTTTTACTGGGAACGGATCGTTATGGAAGAGATGTCCTTAGTCAGTTAATGATTGGAACAAGGGTGAGTTTGTCGGTAGGGTGTATTTCTGTATTAATTTCGCTCGTAATTGGTATTTTCATGGGTTCACTTGCGGGCTTTTTCCGTGGATGGATTGATGATGCCATCATGTGGTTAATTAATGTTGTTTGGTCTGTTCCTACTTTATTATTGGTAATTGTAATATCTTTTGCTTTGGGAAAAGGGTTTTGGCAGGTTTTTATTGCCGTGGGATTGACTATGTGGGTAGAAGTAGCCAGAGTTACACGCGGACAAATTTTTAGCTTGAGAGAAAAGGACTATGTTGAGGCATGTAAAGCTTTAGGATTTAAAAATAGTAAAACAATTTTTAAACACATTCTTCCCAATATAATGGGAGTAATTATTGTAATATCTGCTGCAAATTTTTCTTCTGCAATTCTCATTGAAGCAGGATTAAGCTTTTTGGGAATAGGGGTTCAACCCCCAATGCCTTCATGGGGCACAATGATTAAAGAAAATTATGGATATATTATTTTGGATTATGCCTATTTAGCTATTATTCCCGGAATAGCTATTATGTTGATGGTGCTTGCTTTTATGCTTGTTGGAAACGCATTACGTGATGCGTTTGATGTGAAAACGGTTGGCAGAGAAATTATCGAAAAATAATATCTGAAATAATTTCGATCCCAGCTTTTTTATTCAGATTTTTAATTAATTTAGATTTTGCGTAAGAAAGTTCCTCACGAATAGCAGGAGAGTCAAGTTTTATATATAAAGTTTTATTTTTAATCTTAATATCTGTTGTGTGTTTTGCAATAAGTTTTCCTACAACATTTTCCCAGGAAGCAATAATCCGCGATTGGTTAATTTTATCATTAAGTTTAAATGCTTTCAGGAAATCCTCAATAGCTTCCCTGAGGGGTTTTTCGTCAGAATACATACGGACTTGCTTTAAAATTATGTCAACTATTTTTGTGAAACTTTACCGTTTTCAATAAAGAATATTTTATGTTCGATTTCATGTTGAGAAAAAATATTTTCAATACGTTTTAGTTGCGTATCTGTGATAAATACTTGCCCGAAATTGTCTTCACTTACCAATTTAACAATTTTTTCCACCCTGCTATCATCAAGTTTGTCAAAAATATCATCAAATAAAAGCAAAGGTTTAAATCCTTTTTTATTTTTTGTATATTCAAATTGTGCAAGTTTTATTGCAACGACAAAAGTTTTTTGTTGCCCTTGTGAGCCAAATTTTTTAACAGGATAACCATTAATGTTGAAAAGCAAATCGTCTTTATGAATCCCTACTGTTGAAAACCGAAAATTTTTATCTTTTTCTAATGCGTTGGTAAGAAGTTTATTAAAAGAATTATAGTTTAGTTGAGATTCATACACAATGTCAATGCTTTCTTTACTGTTGCTCATTAACTTATAGTAATATGAAAATAGTGGTATAAATTCTCTAAGAAATACATTTCTTTTTTCATGAATTAAATTACCAAAATGTATTAGTTGTGTATCCCAGATTTCGAGGGCAGAATAATCGAAAATGTTACGTTCACCAAATTCTTTTAATAAAACATTACGTTGAAACAGGATTCTGTTGTAGTGTATTAGTTCTTCCAGGTAAGTTCTATTAAATTGGGAAATGACACTGTCAATTAATTTTCTGCGTATTTCACTACCTTCATTGATTAAATCTCTATCATATGGAGAAATCATAACTAAAGGATAAAGCCCTATATGGTCGGCAAGTCTTTCATATTCTTTTTGATTAATTTTAAATATTTTTTTTTGATTTTTTTTCTGGATGCAACTGATATTGTCCTGAGTGCCTCCGTTTATAGTGAAAAATCCATGTAGAGCAAAGAAATCTTCATCATGCCTAATATTCAAATAATCTATTGAATTAAAAAAGCTTTTGCAAAAGGATAAGTAATGAATTGCATCCAAAAGATTGGTTTTACCTTCACCATTATTTCCAATAAAACAGTTAATTTTATTAGAAAAATTAATTTCTTCTGATGTATAATTTTTAAAATTATGAAGAGTTAGTTTGTTTAAATACATTATGTATTATAATATTGAAAATTTATTTTATAGAATCAATTATAATATTATTGATATAATTAGCTACTTGTTCCATCAGCCACATTGGAGTAGAAGTGGCTCCGCAAATACCTATAGAATTAGCGTTTTGAAACCAGGAATGTATTATTTCATTTTGTGAAGAAACAAGATAAGTATTAGGATTTTCAGCATTGCAAATTTCGAAAAGAAATAATCCGTTGGAGCTTTTTTTATCGCTTACAAAAATTATAACGTCATGATTTGCTGAGAATTTTTTCAAATGCGGAGCCCGATTAGCAACTTGTCTGCATATGGTGTCGAATGCTAAAAAAGTACCGTGTTGTGAATAATCAGTATTGTTAACCCTATGGCTGATTCCGGCAATAAGTTCATTAAACCCTTTAGTACTTTGGGTCGTTTGGGAAAAAAGGCGAATTGGTTTTGAATAATCAATCTTATCTAGGTCGTTAATATTATTAATAATTATTGCTTTATTTTGTGTCTGACCGGCTAATCCCCTTACTTCAGCATGTCCTTCTTTGCCATAAATAACTATCTGACCATTAACAAATTTCATTTCTTCGTAACCCTTTCTTATTCTTGTCTGAAGTTTAAGAACTACGGGGCACGAAGCATCAATTAATTCTATATTATTTTGCAAGGCAATGCGATAGGTTTCCGGGGGCTCCCCATGTGCACGGATAAGGACTTTACAATTATATAGCTTTTCGAATAATTGATGATCAATAATTTCAAGTCCTTTTTTTTTTAAACGACTAACTTCTTCTGTGTTATGAACAATATCTCCAAGACAATACAGATGATTGTTTTTTGTAAGCTCGGTTTCAGCTACCTGAATGGCATTAACTACTCCGAAACAAAAACCTGAATGGGGATCAATCGTTACTTCCAATGCCAAAAAAATTACAGGCAGTAAAAATAACTAAAATTCACGAAAGGATCAGAAATAGTTTATTTTGATTTTTTATAAAAATCGGAAAGGTGTGTGGAAATGGTAATAAAATTGGGTGAACCTTCAAGGTGATATGCAGAACGGGCATAACTGAAATTAAATTTGGAAACCCTGAACCCGATACCCCAGGAAAAGCCTACTGTACCTCTTTTAGATTCAACTTTCATTTCTTGCCGACGCTGATAATTGTACCCTAAGCGGATACTAAAGTTTTTTGTGGGTATAAATTCACCTCCTATGATAATGTGTCTCATCAACTTATCTCCAAATTTATCAAAGTCTCCTTCTTTCTTTGGTTCTCCTGTTAGCTGGTCAACGCTGGTATTGTCGTTGGGGTCTGTGTATGTAAGATCCCATTTTTCGAGGTGAGTAATAAGAATTGAATACCTAAATGGGAGGTGTTGTAAACGTTTTGATAATCCAAATTGTAATTCAAATGGCAACGGTTCGTTATTGTTGTCATAATAAGTTATTTGCCTGCCTATATTCCTTCCAATGAGCGACATGGTAAAAAACGTGCGTGGGTTATAATAAGTTCCAGCAACATCAACTGCAATTCCAAAGGAATTGTACTCATCAAAGTTGGAATATATTGCTTTTACATTAGCTCCAATAGTAAACAATGAGTCAAGTTTTCTCCCCCAACCTAATTGAAGTGCATATTCTCCAGCATTAAAATTTCCATTCTGCTCTCCGTTTTCATTGGCATAGGTAAACTTACCATAGTCAATATATTGCATGGCGCCGGTAAAACTTCCGTATTTATCGAAAGTTCGTGAATACATCGCAAAGCCGTAGTTAATATCAGTATAATAATCAACAATGCTTAACGCTAATTGGTTATTCATTTCTTTACTAATAAGAGATGGATTAGTCAATGTTAATGCAACATCATTATCAGAAATAGCTAAAAAATTGCCCCCCATTGCTGCAATACGTGCTGAATTAGGCAAAGTAAGAAATTTATATGTATAATCGCCTCCAATTTGCCCAAAGCTATTAAAAGTTAGACAATTAAATGTTATTAAACAAACAAAAACCAGTGTAACTCTTTTTTTCACGAAAATTTATTTTAGTGTGTAAAAGTATAAATTATTAATTCAGTAACGTTAAAAATGCAATTTTATGATAAATGGATAGGAATATTAGGCAAGAAACCTGATTATTTTATTAACAAATGAAAATAGATTTCAACAAAAGGTGCAGTCTGTGGAGTTTTTCTGATTTTTTCTATTAAATTTGAATTTTAAAAAAAGTAAGTTTTTATGCCCCAAATATTACATGCATACAGTATTTCCCGTTTTCTCCGCAGAAGATGCAAAATAAGTGTTTATTTACAGGTTTTTTGTGTCTTGATGTTTTTTATTGAAAATGAAAGTCTGGCACAACCGCTTTCTGTTAATGCGACGGCAAACCCTACTGCTGTATGTGCCGGAACCGCTTCACAATTAGATGCAGTAGCTACAGGAGGCACTGGTAATTACACCTATTCATGGGTTTCGGTTCCTCCCGGATTTACTTCCAACCTGCGTAATCCTTCTGTTATTCCGGGTATTACAACTACCTATACCGTAACAGTTACAGACAGTATAAATATGGTGAGCGACGACGTACAAGTGAGTGTTTTCCAGCCTCCCACTGCACAGGCAGGCCATGATGATACTGTTTGTCAGGGAAATTCATATTCCCTTAATGGGATAGCTACTTATCAAAGTACTATAATATGGTCGACCGATGGTGATGGTTATTTTAGTAATCCTTATATTTTAAATCCCTTATATTACCCCGGAATTGCTGATATCCAGACTGGATTTGCTATATTAACTTTAACTTCCTATCCTATTGCGCCCTGTTCAAATATTGTTTCAGATGATTTACAACTGCTGATTATTAAATCGGCGTATGTAAATGCAGGTCCCGATGCAACTATTTGTAATAACGGGACTCACAATTTAAGCGGTTCAGCAAGTAATTTTTCATCTATCCTCTGGTCAACTTCAGGTGATGGCTTTTTTGATAATGATACAATTTTTACGCCTAATTATACACCGGGTACTCTTGATAAGGCAAATGGACTGGCTGTTCTGTCTCTCACAGCCTCAAGCGGAGGCTCCTGTCCAAACAATGTGATTGACAATATGTTATTAACGGTAGAAAGCTTCCCTGAAGTAAATGCTGGCCCTGATACAAGTATTTGTGATAATGCTACATATGCCATTCTATCTACAGCAGCGCACTTTTCTTATGTGCAATGGACAACTTCGGGTGATGGTAGTTTTAGCAACGATTCCATAGTTACACCCGTATATACCCCTGGTACAAACGATTTGATAAACCGTAGTGTTACCTTAACTGTTTCTGTTACACCGATTACCCCATGCCCTGAAGGAAAAACAGACAGCATGGTATTAAGTTTTGCCTTAGCTCCTACTGTAAATGCCGGAAATTCAGGCATTATATGTATGGATCAGTCGTTCGAACTCAATGGCTCTGCTACTGACTATTCCTCTGTATTGTGGATGACTTCCGGTGATGGAACTTTTTTTGATGCAACATCGTTAAATACAGAATATAACCCTGGATCTATTGATATTCAGAATGGTAATGTGTATTTGACTTTAAAAGCTAATGGCACTTCTCTGTGCAACGGCTATTCCGAAGATTCACTTACGCTTTCTATTCTACAACAACCTTCGATTTTTGCAGGTATAGATAATTTGGTTTGTGAAGACGAAACATCTTACCCGTTAAATGCGCAGGGCACAAATTTTAGTTCAATTTTATGGGAAACAACAGGCAATGGCACATTTGTTAACGGAAATAGTTTAGATGCTACTTACACCATTGGAAGTCAGGATATAAACGATGGAGGTGTTACTTTAATTGTTAAGGCATTTTCTGTTTCTCCCTGCTTAAGTTATGTATCTGATAGTCTTTATCTCGAAATAAGTAGTATTGCAGTAGCTAATGCCGGGGAAGATGCTGAAATTTGTGCCGGAGACACTTACCAGTTGAATGGTTCGAAAATGTTTTCAAATTTTTGCAACTGGGCAACAAGCGGAGATGGCGTGTTTGACCATTCTGATAGTTTAAATGCAATTTATACTCCCGGCAATGATGACATCTTGGATGGAGTAGTTACGCTATCGTTATATGCATGGTCATTATTGCCCTGTACAACATCTGGTGTGGATGCAATGACAATTACTATCAACCAAGTACCGGAAATAAATATAGGAAATGATCAGCAAATATGCAGTGGTGATTCTGCGTATTTTAATGCAACAGCCCTACACTATGAGTCTTTGCTTTGGACAACGCGGGGGGATGGTACTTTTACAAATACATCTTCCTTAAATTCTGTGTATATACCCGGTAGCGAGGATATTGCTAATGGCAGTGTACGGCTAATTCTAACTGCTAACGGCTTTCAGAGTTGTGGTTTTGTTACAGATTCTCTCGACATAACTATACATAATGCTCCTGTTATTAATGCTGGAGAAGACCAGGAAGTATATATAGGGAATAGTACAAACTTACATGCAACAGTAACCCCATCGGCAGGAACTTACTATATTCAATGGGAGCCTGCTTTCATGGTTTCAAATCCACACAGTCTGGATGTAGAAACAGTTGTTCTTGAAGATACGATCACCTTTATTCTTTACGTTACAAATCAGGAAACAGGTTGTATAAGCAGTGATGAAATAGATGTTAATGTAACAATGGGCCCGGTTCAAATAAATGTTACTGCTGATCCGGATACTGTATGTAGGGGTAAGATGGTTCAACTTCAGGCTAATGCACAATACGGTTCGGGAAGTTATACTTATTATTGGTCGTCGATTCCTGCTGGCTTTTCATCGCAAATTGCTAATCCAGTGGTATATCCAGATACTACAACAATTTATACGGTAATTGTTAATGATGGAAGCACTACCCCTTCGGCTTCTCAAAAAGTAGTAGTACTTGGAAGCCCGGAGTCTTATTCTATTGTTGGACCACAATCCGTTAAACAATTTGAATATTATAACTATACGGTAAACCAAACCGTTAATGTTGTTTATTTGTGGTGGGTTACCAATGGCAGCATCACGGCAGGGCAGGGAACTAATAATATTTACGTACATTGGGGAGAAGTAGGCACCGGCGAAGTAAATGTTGTTACTATTGATCCGATGGGCTGCAATTCTGACACAAGCAGTATTATTGTGTATGTTAAAACTACCGGTATTGATGAATACGATGCCAAATATCGCACAGAAGTTTTTCCCAACCCTTCTGATGATGAACAATGGATTTTTTATACACTACCTGCTCAATCAAATGTAAAAATTGAGCTTTTTGATATAACTGGAAACTTTATTAAATTGCTTACAAACGAAGAACAATCTGCCGGAGAACATCATCTTTTAATTAATAAAACTCATTTTGGTAAAGCCTCCGGTATGTTTTATATAAAATTTATTCTTAACAATACTATATTTTTAAGAAAAATAATTAGGATAAATTAATTAATTATCATGAATTATTAAAAAATAGCTTTATGTTCAAAAGAAATTGGGCTTTACTGTTATCTGTATCCATGATAATTCTATTTTTTTCCTGTAAAAAAAATATTGATTTACCGACTGCTGCATTTTCTGTAACCCCCGAAAACGGAAATATTAATGCCATTTTTACTTTTGACGCTTCCCCAAGTTACAAAGGAGAAGGTACAGAAGTAGTTATCAAGGAATATTACTGGGACTTTAACGGTGATGGGGTCTGGGATACGGTTTGTAAAGCAACACCAATTGTACATTATCATTATGTATTGCCAGGAAATAAAACGGTAATTTTGAAGGTAAGAAATAGCCAGGGTTATGTTTCTGTAACCACAAGAACTTTTGTTGTGGCTGATTATGTTAATAATCCGCCATCGAAACCTTCTAATCCCATTCCTGCTAACAATGCAACAGGACAACTAACCCAGCTTGTTTTATCCTGGAATTGCAGCGATCCGGATGGTGATCCGGTTGTTTATAAAATATTTTTCGGCGATTCTGCAGATCCTCCCCTTGTTTCAAGTGATTTAAGCGAAACAAGCTATGATACGGGTACTCTGGAAGCGGGTAAAACATATTATTGGAAAATAATTGCTTCCGATAATCATAGTAACAATTCAGAAAGTGCTATCTGGCACTTCCGGACACAAGGCTCTGTTCAGCAATGTCCCACAACTTTGTTCGATGAACGTGATGGGAAATCGTATACTACGGTCGTGATTGGTCAGCAATGCTGGATGGCAGAAAACATTGACATTGGCGAAATGATTATTTCAAGTACCAGTGCTAGTAACCAAGCTGATAACGAAATAATTGAAAAATATTGTTATGGAAACAGCCAGGTAAACTGCAATTTGTATGGAGGTTTGTACCAGTGGAATGAAATGATGAATTATACAGAAGAAGAAGGCTCTCAGGGAATTTGCCCTGTAGGTTGGCATGTTCCCACGGAATCGGAATGGAGCGCACTTGTTGAATACCTGGGAGGTAACCTTTATGCCGCAATTTTTCTAAAAGACGGAGGTTCGGCAGGTTTTAATGCTTTGTTGGGTGGTGAACGTTTGACCGATGGAAGTTTTGCCAACAAAGGTACCTATGTGTATTTTTGGAGCTCTACTTCCAAAGAAACAGGCTATGCATTTCAAATTCACATGCTTAATACTTTTAATGCAGTTTTTTATACATACGATGAAAAGGTATTGGGGAAATCGGTTAGATGTTTAATGGACTAAATTGATAAACTTGAAAAAAAAATCCGGGAAATTATTTCTTATTCCAACTTTCTTGGGCAATACAAACCCTGAAGATGTTTTGCCGGCAGGATTGTTGCCACGCATTTCCCATCTTACTGGTTTTGTTGTTGAAGAAGTGAAGACAGCACGGCGGTTTCTTCGGAAAATAGGATACTTGAAGAATTTTGATGAAGTTGTTTTCATGGAATTAAATGAACATACCCCGGATGATACAATTTTCAGTTATCTCAATGATGTTGAAAAAGGTAATGATATTGGGTTGATGTCGGAAGCAGGAGTTCCCTGCGTTGCCGACCCTGGCAATAAAATAGTAAAATTAGCCCATGAAAAGCAAATAGAAGTAATACCATTAGTAGGTCCGTCATCTATCTTGCTTGCATTGATGGCTTCGGGACTTAATGGACAAAATTTTTCGTTTTGTGGGTACCTTCCCATCAAAAATCAAGAAAAGATTTTGAAGATTAAGGAATTAGAACAAAAATCAAAAAAAGAAAATCAAACGCAGATATTTATCGAAGCTCCTTATCGTAATATGCAGTTACTTACATCTTTATTGCAAACCTGCCAAAAAAATACTTTGCTGTGTATTGCCTGCGATTTAACTCTTCCGAAACAGTATATTTCAACAAAAACAATAGATGAATGGAAAAAAGATTTACCAGGTATTAATAAAAGAGCAGCCGTTTTTCTTTTGCAATTGTTAAATTAATGCGCATGTCCTCCTACACCGTGTGCATGTCCATGCGATAATTCTTCCGGAGTTGCTTCTCTTACGTTAATAACCTCTCCATCGAAATGTAAGTTTTTTCCTGCTAACGGGTGATTAAAATCCATACAAACAGTTTGGTTATCAATGGAAACAACTAAGCCATATAACGGTTGTCCATCTTGGTTTTGCATTGGAATTTCATTCCCTATCTGCAGTAAATTGTAGTCCACTTTGCCGTCAACAATAAAAGTGCTAATAGGGAGATTCACTACGGCATTTACATTCACATTCCCATATGCTTCGTTGCAGGTAAGTGCAAATTCAAAAAGTTCACCAGTTTTTTTCCCATTAAGTTTCTGCTCAAAAGATTCGAGAAGATTTCCTGTACCAAACATATGTACAAAAGGCTGGTCTTTGGTTACTGTTTCTACAATTTCGCCTTGGCTATCATTTAATTTTAATACATAACTCAACGTTACAACTTTGTTTTTTGAGATTTCCATTAAATTAGAGTTTATTATTATAATGATTTGATCAGATTTTTTTGATTTGTTTTTTTGAAAAGAAATGTATTGTTATATAAAACGTTCATCAGGTACATTTGTTTAAAAATTCATGGTTTCACTGGTTCATGGGGAGGATAATCCTGAATAATCTGGTTATAAATAGATAAAACCTGAGGTACAATCAAATGCTGATCGTCGTTTATTATTATAAAATCAGAAAGGCTACATTTTTTTTCATCACCCCATTGGTGCTGTTCCCTAAGAAAAAAATCTTTCTCCGAAAGAAAATCCCTTTCTATAACCCTTTGTTTTCGAATATTTACAGGGGCACTTACTGTAATAATTCTATCAAATAAGTTATTAAATCCGCTTTCAAAAAGTATAGCAGCCTCTAAAACAGCTAAAGGTGCCTGTTGATGTATTGCCCATAGCTGAAAATCTTTTTTTACCATGGGATGGAGCAAACTGTTAAGGAAAGCAAGCTTTTCAAAAGAATTAAAAACAACTTCTGCCAATAAAACCCTGTCAATCAATCCTGTATTTTTAAAAATATTATTTCCCAGGCATTTACGTAATTGTTGTTTTATCGTTTCGTCATCCAGAAATTTCTTGGATTCCTGGTCAGCATGGTAAACAGGAATATTCAATACTTTGAAAATCTGAGCTACAGTTGACTTTCCACTTCCTATACTGCCGGTAAGTCCTATCTTTATCATTATTTTAACAAAATGTACTCTACAGATTTTGGGTCAATAACAATATTAGAAATAAAATAAGGATACTTGTGGACAACAATATCCAATTTACTAGCTCCTGTTGTAATACCCACGGGGTCAACTGTTATTGCAAACATAGCCGGGTCTATTTTTTTATAGTCTTTCATGGCTACCCTGAAAATTATTTTTGCTTTATCAGGGAAAGTCCGCAAATGATATTCGGGAAACATGTTCAAATCAATTGGTAATAACAAGGAAGATTCCGTAAACCTTTCAACAGGAACAAACACATTAACAGTATTTTTCGATAATTTTACAGGCACCCGTGTTTTAGGCCTTTTTATTTTGACAGAGAAGGTCTCGCTTTTTTCCACATTACTGAGCCCTTTTTTTTGTGTTTCTACTTTTTGTATTTTAGAAATTTCTTCTAAAGTGCCGGATATTATAATGCTATCAGGCTCACATGCAATGTTGTCATAAAGCTGATACTGTTTTTTAAACTCAAGGTTCAGATTGAGGTGTACGGGTACCTTTTTATAATGTCTTTTTTCCATTCTGAAAAAAAGCGTATCAGGTTGAATGGAAATAAGCCTATTGCTTAAATTGGTTTGCGTTTGTATCTGCGAAAGCAATTCGGAAGTTAGCAAAAGAGCGTGATAGTCCTCTTTTTTTTTACTGGGACTCAAATCAGGAAGTTGGATGTTAAGATTTTTATTCTTTATAAAATATTTCTTGAAAATATATTCAAAACCTTTGATAGAAACATTAAGGTGAAGGTTTGAATCTATTTGGTTTATCATTACCAATTCCTTGGGAAAATGGGAAAAAGTTACCGGATAGTCAAGAATTACATTGTAGTCTTTTGAAAGTTTAATAACAAGCCAGGTACAAATGGAAATAATTAAACAAACGATGAAAACCGTAACTTTAAACCGAAGTTTTATTTTGTTTGCGGTATCTGAGGCCCTCATCGTTTTAACAAGTACTTTTTAATCTGCTGAATTATTTGTTTTCGGAGAGTTGAGCTGAGGTGTCCATCGCAACGGCTGATTTTTCAATTCTTAACCGTACATGGTTTTCAACTTCAATCGAGAAGGTTTTTTCCTGCACTTCAACAATTTTACCATGAATACCTCCAATGGTAATAATTTTATCACCAATTTTTAAATTTTCACGAAATTTTTTCTGGTCTTTTGAACGTTTTACCTGGGGGCGTATAAAGAAAAGGTAAAAAACTACAATTATCAAACCGAGAAAAATTAAAGAAGAATAAGGGCTTGCACCAGATCCTTGTTGCTGTGGTGCCATGAGTAAGGTTGTTTGTAACATATTCATTGTGTATTAATTATAGTAGTTATTTGATTATGGTTCAGTTATTTGTGCTTCAATGTGTAATACCTTGGTACTGGGTTGGGTATTGGCAACTATTGTAATACTTTTATTTTGAAATCCTTTTTTCCCCTGGCTGTCGAAAAGAACGGTAATATAATTTTCTTCATTTGGCTTAATTGATTGTTTGGGGTACTGTGGAACAGTGCAACCGCATGAAGTGCTTACACTTGATATTACAAGATCGGCATTCCCAGTGTTTTTGAATTTAAAAGAAAAGGAAACTTTTTCTCCCTGAATTACATTGCCGAAATCGTGTTCTTCCTTTTCGAAAGCTATAACCGGAACGGAACTGGAAGTATTGTCTGCTGATGCAGAATTGGGATTATTGATTATTCCGGTAGAAATTTGCTCTTCTGTTTCTGCTGATTTATTCTTACAGGAATTATAAAGTCCGGCAAAGATTACTAAAATACAAAGTATGAATTGTTTTTTCATTTAATGTGGAAGTTTGGATTGCAAAACTACAAAATTTCTGCAAGGAATTTACATTGTACCCATAGAGTTAGTATTATTTAAATTTCTGATTATGTATATATTATAATTACCTAATGGTTTGAATCCCATTTTTTCATACAGTCGAATTGCATATATGTTTTCTGCATGTACTTCTATTTTTACCTGTAAACCCATTTCATTGATGTAGTGAAGAGTTTTTTGTAACAATAATTTTCCCCAGCCCTTGTGCTGGTATTTTTTCTTAATGCCAAAATGATGAAGGTAGCTTCTTCTTCCGTCGGAGGTTATCCATGATGTGCCCATTATTTCTGAAGCGGAACTTTCCATAACAATAAATTTTCCTCCCCGGGCAAGAGTATGCATGATAACGTTTGCGTCATCTGCTCTTTGTTTGCTTCCAAGCCCGATTTCAAACCAAAGCGATTCAATTTGTTCAAAATCACTTTGGTTGAAGTCTCTGAAAATTACATTACTTTCTGAGATTTTCATTCCATCAAACCTCTCCCTATTTTAACAATTTTCTTCTGATTTTTCAAATCTACCACCAATTTATCTAATATTCCGTTAACAAAAATACTGCTTCGCGGAGTACTGTACATTTTAGCAATTTCGATGTATTCGTTCATTGTTACTTTTACCGGAATAGATGGAAAATCAATGAATTCACATAATGCCATTTTAATGAGGATGATATCCATTAAGGCAATACGTTCGAGCTCCCAGTTTTTGAGTGCTTCGGCTATCAAAGAATCAAACCGGTTGCTGTTAACGAAGGTTTTTCGAAATAAATTCTTTACAAATAATTCATCTTCATTTTTTTCGTCTGTTCCGTCACTTTTAAATAATGTTGGTAACAGAGTTGAAGAATCAAAAGCAGTACCTACTGAATCAATAAATTTTATTACAAAAACCGCAGCAGTATCAAAATCGTCAACCCAATAAATGCTGTGTTCTTCGCAAATACTTTGCAAAATTTCGGAAGTAAAAATATGTTTTTTATAAATAGTTTTAAAAAAATGTATATCTTCTTGTAAATTAATGTTGTCTGATGCAATATACTCCTGATAGACTTTACTTTCTTTAATTTGTTGAAATAATTTACGAATGAATTCAATATCATTTGACCAGTTTATGGAGTAATATTCAATTTTTCTTCTAAAATCAATGTTCTGCGATAAAAGTTTTATAAATTGATTATCAATAAATTTAGTATTAGGGCTAAGCTCGTCGGCAGTTGGGAAAAATTTTAATTTAGCGTCTTCAAATCGGTTGGCTGCAAAGTCTACCAATTCTGTGCAAATACTGAGTTGGAAGATGAATAATTCGTAGAGTTTTTCAATGCTTTTTTTTAACTGACGTTCGGCATTGTCTGCCTCTTCATTTTCAGATTGTAAAAAAGAATACAAGGCTTGCATTATTTTAATTCGAAGATATCGTCTGTTTAGCATAAGTATATGTAAATGAGCGGTAAAAATTGTTTTCGCAAAAAAGTAAAACGACTGCAAATTTAAAATAATATTAGGAATATTTTTGGATTTAAAAAAGAAGTATATTGCGGTTCAGTTTTGAATTGTTTTTTTTAAACAAAAAATACTAAAAATAAATTTTTTTAGTTTGTTTATTTGTAGCTTTTATGCCCGACTATTTATTTAGTAATTCATTGTAAACCATGGAAGAACCAGAAAAAATTTTCAAACAAGAAGTTATTTTTTCCAAATTAGTAAAGGCTGGAAAACGGACGTATTTTTTTGATATAAAATTGACTAGAAATAATGACTACTATTTAATAATTACAGAAAGCAAAAAGCTATATAACAGCGAAAGCGGTAAGTTTTACTATCATAAGAACAAAATTCTGCTTTATTTGGATCAACTTGAAAAGTTTATAAGCGGACTGAAAGCAGTTAAGGAAAATGCTACCCAAAATCTGTTACTTACCCCTCATGAAGAATTTGTGCATATTGAAACAAAGAATTCTGATTTAGAAGATGTTATATATAAATGAACGAAAAAAGATTAAGTTCGCTGCGTGGCATTTTTATCACCTTGCACAAAACTTATTAACATTTACCATCCTTTACGCAAAGTTTTTTTAAAACGTGTATTTTTGTGCAATCATTTGAAAAGAAAATGACAGATGGGGGTTACATCATTATTTTATTTTTTAAATAGCATAAATTCATTTATATAGAGTAGTTTTTTTATGGGGAAAGTCATAACTATTGCCAATCAAAAAGGAGGGGTTGGAAAAACCACTACTGCAATCAATTTAAGTGCGAGTTTTGCCGTACTGGAATATCGCACATTATTAATTGATGCAGACCCTCAGGCAAATACAACGTCTGGTGTAGGTTTTGACCCCAAAATTATCAAAACAAGCATTTATGAATGCCTGCTCGATGATATTGACCCCAAAAATGTAATCATTTCCACTTCCACTCCTAACCTGGATTTATTACCTGCCCATATTGACCTTGTTGGTGCTGAAATTGAGATGATTAACATGCCACATAGGGAGAAAATGATGAAAAATGTTATTCAACACATAAAAAATGATTATGATTTTATTGTAATAGATTGCTCGCCATCATTGGGTTTGGTTACTGTAAATGCTTTAGTCGCAGCTGACTCTGTTATAGTACCCGTTCAATGTGAATATTTTGCTTTGGAAGGGCTTGGCAAGTTGCTCAACACTATAAAAATTGTACAATCCCGTTTAAATCCCGAGTTAGATATTGAAGGAATTTTACTAACCATGTATGATACTCGGTTGCGTTTGTCGAACCAGGTAGTGGAAGAAGTTAAAACCCATTTTCAACAAATGGTTTTTGAAACGTTAATCAACAGAAATACAAGATTAGGTGAAGCTCCCAGTTTTGGTGAAACCATTATTATGCACGATGCAAGTAGCGTAGGTGCTGTCAACTATCTAAATCTTGCCCGCGAGATTTTGCAAAAAAATTCTCTTACAAAAATTAATTCATCTGACAAACAAATAGATATTGCCAATGAACCCTAAAAAAAAAGCCCTCGGCAGGGGGTTAAGTGCAATACTGGAAAGTCCTGAAACCGACATAACATCCACCGATATTTCCGGGAATTATGTAGCAGGTGCCATTGCAAATATTCCTGTTTCCGCTATTGAAGCCAATCCTTTCCAACCTCGAACAGATTTTGAAGTTGAAGCTCTTGAAGAATTGGCACAATCTATTCGGGAGCAAGGTATTATTCAGCCCATCACTGTAAGAAAGATGGGTTTTGATACTTATCAATTGATTTCGGGTGAACGAAGGTTGCGGGCATCGCATATTGCCGGTTTGCAAAATATCCCTGCTTATATAAGGGTGGCAAACGATAAACAAATGCTCGAAATGGCACTTGTTGAAAATATACAGCGCGAAAACCTGAATCCTATGGAAATAGCCATTAGTTACAAACGATTGATAGAAGAATGTGAAATTACACAGGAAGAATTGGGCAACCAGGTAGGGAAAAATCGTAGCACAATAACTAACTTCCTGCGTTTGTTGAAATTGCCTCCGGAAATTCAAATTGCCTTACGTGACAATAAAATCAGCATGGGGCATGCAAGAGCCCTCATCAATGTGGATGACGTGGAAAAACAACTCACCATTCTGAAAAATATTCTTGAAAAGGACCTTCCGGTAAGAAAAGTGGAAGAATGGGTTCGTAAATTAAATGATATTGAATCACAAGCTAAAAAGGATAAAAATATTGTCTTACCGGATGAATTAAGCAAAGTGAAAGAAGTGCTGAAATTCCGTTTCCAGGTTAAAGTTAACCTTACTGTAACTGATAAAGGAAAAGGAAAGATTGTAATCCCATTCTCTTCGGCAAAGGAGCTTGACAGGATTATCAGTTTAATGAACAGCTAACTATTTTAAGTATCTTTTTATAAAAATTAATTTATCAAATTTATTTTGGCTATTAAAAAAAGTTGTTTTGTAATAATACTATTATTGTTGTTTGTATTTAGCTGCTCTACTTTTGCTCAAAAGCCAATAACTTCTGATTCAATTGTAAAAGAAAAAGCTGTAAATATAAAGCCTACACATTCGCCTCATAAAGCCACGGTGTTTTCTATGGTATTACCAGGACTGGGGCAGGCATATAACCATAAGTACTGGAAAATACCTGTAATATATGCAGGATTCGGTGTTTTAGGTTATTATCTTTTAACAAATAATGATGAATACAGTAAATTCAAGGAAGCATATCGCTATGTAGCCAGCGGGGATACCAGCCCCATTTCTAACCCGTATGTTGGTAAATATAATCAGGACCAATTGTTAACAGCAAAAGATTATTACAGACGAAGATTGGAACTTACGTATATTCTTTCCGGAGTTTGGTATCTATTGAATGTAGTTGATGCTACAGTGGATGCCCATTTTTTCGACTACGACATCAGTGATGATTTGTCTATGCATATTGAACCTGCAATACAATGCAAACCTTTATCTTTTCAGCCCCAACCGGGTGTTCGTTTAACTTTCAGATTTTAAAATGTTTATTTTGTATTGGTCTCATAAGTGATACGGATTCGAAACCAAATGAAAATATTTTAAACCATATTAATAATTAATAACAAATGAACCAAGCATGTTCGTTAAACACAAACACGGATGAAAATCTCACATGCGAGCTCCATCCGACCTTAATTTAAAATTATTTACGGATGAAAATAGCACTTATTGGTTACGGAAAAATGGGTAGGGAGATTGAAAAAACTGCCATAGAGCGAGGTCATGAAATTTGCGCTCGCATTGATAATTCGGAACAGTGGAGCGTAAAGCAAAGTGCTTTTATCACTGCCGATGTTGCCCTTGAGTTTTCAACCCCGGATGCTGTTGTTGATAATCTGAAAAGATGTTTTGATAATCAGGTTCCGGTTGTTTGTGGCACAACGGGATGGCTAAGCCATTTGGAATACATAACCGGATACTGTAACGAAAAAAACGGAACATTGTTCTATGCTTCAAATTTCAGCATTGGGGTAAATATATTTTTTGAGATTAATAAATTACTGGCAACTTTAATGCGGGAACATCCGGAATATGGTATCGGCATAGAAGAAGTACACCATATTCACAAACTGGATGCGCCCAGTGGTACCGCCATTACGCTTGCCCACGATATTATGAAATGTAATCCCGGAAAAACAAAATGGGTAAACCAGGCTACTAATGATGCTGATACCCTCTCTATCCTCTCTGAAAGAACAGGAACTGTTCCGGGTACCCATGCAGTGCATTATGAATCGTCATCGGATAACATAACCATTACCCATTCGGCGTACAACCGAAGTGGTTTTGTAACCGGAGCTTTGTCGGCTGCAGAATGGGTTAAAGATAAAAAAGGTGTTTTTACAATGAAAGATTTCTTAAACCTTTGAAATGATGAATCTGATAATCTTTCTGCCGTTTTTTATTCTTACATTTGTGCAGTTAAAAAACAAACTTCTGAAGAAACTTTTAATGAGCAGAGACTTTGATACTGAAAAATGCTACTGGATTTCTTCTTATTTTATATGATTTATTTTTAAATAATTGTGAATAATCTAAAAAAAATATTCCTGGTAGGCTACATGGGAAGTGGGAAAACTACCCAGGGAAATAGGATTTCTAACAGATTAAATATTGATTTTTTTGACCTTGACCAGGAAATTGAAAGCCGATATAGGCTCAGTGTTTTCGACTTCTTTCTTAAATATGGTGAAGATGCTTTCCGGAAAATAGAAAGTAACGTATTGCGTTCGCTTTCTGAAAATGAAAATTATGTTATTTCCACCGGAGGCGGAACTCCTTGTTTTAACAATAACATGGAATGGATGAACCGTACCGGCATTACATTTTACATTAAAATGCAGGAGGGTGTATTGATAAACCGCTTAGCAGCCTCGAAAACCAAACGCCCTTTGCTTATGGGCAAAACCGACGAAGAAGTGGCGTTATTTGTAAAAAACCAACTTGCCGAACGCGAGTATTATTACAAACAGGCACATTATGAATTGGATGGAATGAGCTTTGACGCAGATATGGTTCCGGCTATTATCGAAAACCATTATACATCTTACATGTCGTTATGATTTTCTGACAAGAAGACTAACATTCTCCACATGCTGGGTATGCGGGAACATATCCACAGGTTGTACCTTTTCCACACTGTATTTTTCGGCAAGTAATGCGATGTCGCGTGCCTGGGTAGCAGGATTGCAACTTACATATATTATGCGTTTTGGTTCAATTTGCAATAATTGTGCTATCACTTTGGGATGCATGCCCGAACGGGGCGGGTCTGTGATTACGACATCAGGATACCCTTGTTCTGCAACGAAATTATCAGTAAAAAGTGCTGCCAGGTCGTCGGCAAAAAAATGTGCGTTAGAAATTCCGTTAATTCCTGCATTTATTTTGGCATCCTCCACTGCCGAAGGAACATATTCTATTCCTATCACCTTTGCTGCCTTACTGGCAACGAAAATTGCAATGGTTCCAGTTCCGGTGTAAAGGTCGTAAACTGTTTCGTTACCGTGTAAATCAGCAAACTCCCGGGCAACTTTGTACAAAGTTTCTGCCTGGCCGGGATTGGTTTGGTAAAAGGAAATGGGACCTATTTTAAACTGTAAGTCTTCCATTTTTTCCATCAGAAAAGGTTCTCCGCTGTACAACCTGACAGGCAAATCGGAAATAGTATCGTTTTTCTTTTCGTTTACAACATACATAAGCGAAACTATTTCAGGGAAAACGGAAGCTATGTGTGCAAGCAGAGGCTGGTATTTATTGGGTAAATCTTCATTAACTACCAAGATAACCATGAACTGTCCTGCAACATTATTCCGGATAATGATATTCCTTAAAAAACCCGTGTGATTTCGCGCATCAAAAAAATCCAGATTGTTTTGTACCGCATATGCCCTTACCTCTAATCGTATGGCATTGGAAGGATGCGGTTGCAGGTGGCATTCGGTAATGTCGAGCACACGGTCGAAGAGTTGGGGCATATGAAAACCCAAACCCAGGCTGCTTTCTTTTTCGCCAGTAGGAGGGGTGGTAAACCATTTGTGGTTTGAAAACGTATATTCCAGTTTGTTCCGGTAAAAATATTTCTTTTCAGAGCCTAAAATGGGCAAGACAACGGGGAAATCAAACTTCCCGATACGGCGGAAATTGTCCTCCACTTGCTTTTGTTTGTACAATAACTGGTGGGCATAGTCCATGTTTTGCCATTTACAACCTCCGCAAAGCCCGAAGTGTATGCAGCCAGGCTCTGTGCGTGCAGTTGAATAAGAATGAAAAGCAATGGCTTTACCTTCCATATACGATTTCCTTTTACGGGTAATTTGCACGTCAGCTACATCGCCGGGAACCACGTTGGGTACGAATAAAACCATCGTGTTAATTCGCGCAACCGACATCCCTTCGGCTCCGGCATCGGTAAAAAGTACTTTTTCTATTATCGGAAATGTTTTTTTTCGCATGGGATAAATTGCTGGATTTTTTTATGTAGTCGGCAAAGGTAGCAATTTAGTCTGCAGAATGCCGAGAAGCATAAAAAGAGCAATATATTGAATAATTTTACAGGAGTAATTACCATTGCATAGGCACCTCCATCAGCAAAAATTCAGCATTGCTGGAGGCTTTGATGAAGAATGTGTTTGTTTCCCAGATACCCATTCCGTCGCGTGTGTTGAGCACCTGATTATCTATGGTAATTTCACCGCTTATTACAAAGATGTAAACCCCATTTCCTTTTGATTTGAGGGTATAATCGCTGCCAAACTCTTTGCCGAATTTTCCAATATGAAACCAAGCATCCTGGTAAATCCATACACCGGCATCGCCAGGATTGGGAGAAAGGATTTGCTGCAATTTGTTTTGCCTGTCGGAAAGATGCAAGGTAATTTGATCGTAACGGGGGGTAACGCTTTTGCGGTTTGGGAAAATCCAAATCTGCAGCAGTTGTACTCTTTTATCTTTGTTCTTATTGTACTCACTATGAAGGATGCCTGTTCCTGCGCTCATTACCTGTACGTCACCATGTTTTATTACTCCTGTATTCCCCAGGCTATCTTTGTGTTCAAGATCTCCTTCAAGCGGGATGGTAATAATTTCCATGTTGTCGTGAGGATGGGTATCAAAACCCATCCCTCCTTCGATAGTATCGTCGTTCAGTACTCGTAATGCACCGAAATGAATGCGTTCGGGATTGTAATAATTTGCAAAACTAAAAGTATGAAAAGTATCGAGCCATCCATGGGTTGCATGCCCGCGGCTTTTGGCTGAATGGATGATTGTTTTTGCCATGATTAAAAAACTTTATGGCAATGAAACAAGTTAAGCAGGGATTTTGTTTGCTTCAGTTGCAGCTTGGTTCTTTGAGCTAGGTTGCAATTCTGCTCGGAACTTTAGAAAATTTGTAATTTTCTGTTTTCATTTACTTCATTTTTACTTTTTATTCTGCGGAATTGTAAATTCCGCTTTGTTCCGGGCGGTAAAGCATTTGCCGCTCAGCCGGGACTTCGTGCCTATTTATTAGCCCACGTAATTATTATTCTTTTATCGCATTTATCAATACATAGGGAATACTAAGTTTTATCCCATCTAATATCTTTGATTGCTCATTTAATCTTAATTCAATTGTATCAAATATTTGTTCAACTTTATCCGAAGGCAATAATTTAATCCATGAATCCATAAAGGCTAAACGAATGAAATAGTGGTTTAACAGTGCTGTCCCGTTAGCAAATCTATAATTAAATTGGTCGTGTTCCAAATCCTTAATTCCAAATCCATGTTTTTGAATCATTGAAATCATTTTATCAATCGGTGGTCGTTTATACAAAATATGTTGACGCATTAAATCAATCTCTTTATCCATGTGCAAATCCGATAGTACTTGTTCTAATTGTCCATAAAACTCGAACATAGTCTTATCTGTATTCATGGTCTGAACAAATTGTCCACCTTGTTTTATAATCCTTGAACATTCTGATAAGACCTTATCTATATCATTAACATTATTAATCCCATTATTACTTGTAATTAAATCAATTGAATCGTTATCCAATGGGATAAATTCAGCAACACCCTCAATAATCCTAACATTTGTTAAACCGTAATAATTAACCTTTTTATTAACTCTTTCAATTGCATCTTTCCATGGGTCAATTCCATAAACTACAGAACTATCACCAAGTCGCAAAGCAATTTCAGTCAATGGGAAACCTGTCCCAAATCCTAAGTCAACTGCTGAAATGTTTGTTTTATAATTGATATAATCAAGCAATTTAAGTCCAAATGGAGCAGACCAAATTGGTAATTCATCAAATACATCAATTAGTTTTGAGAAATCAAAATCGTTTTTTAAATACTGTTTCATCCGTAAATAATTTTGGATTAAGGTCGGATGGAACTCGCATATGAGATTTCCATCCGTGTTTGTGTTTAACTAACATGCTCGGTTCATATCTGCTGATTTTTTCTCCGCTCAGCGGGATAAGTCCAGCTTTTTTTAATTTTACTTGCTTAATTTTCATAGTGAATCTGTTCTTTTAACCTTGCAGGTAACGCCAGGCGCCATGTAGCGTGCGGGATTTCAATGCTTTACTATTGTCCACCGAGGGAAAACCTAAATACGAGCTAGAACCCTCGAAAACCTCTGAAACCCGCATGATGTATACACTGTGTTAGCCACTGCCAATTTTCAATCTTTATAGAATAACCCTCCCTTTTCAGATGGAGATAAAATCATTCTCCCACTAGGAAGTACAATGAAATCATTAAAACCTTTATCTGGTAAATTATCAATCAAAGTACCTTTTTGTCCATTTACGTCAATGTAGTATATTTTTTTTGCATCATAAAGTGAATTGCAGGGCTTGTCAACATAATAAAAAAGTCTTTCTGGATTTAATACGTTTTTTACATTGATTTCATTATAACATTGAATATCAGTAATTTTAATCCAAGAATTTCCTTTATCTACCGATTTAAAAATTGAGTAAGTCCCTCCCTTTTCAGTTTCTGCGTAAACAGCACCTTCATAAGTTACAAGCTCACATAAATTGTTATAATCTGAAATATAATAACCAACTAATTCCCATGTCTCTCCATTGTTTGAGGATTTTATTAGATGACTCCATTCATCAATCATTAATATGGTGTTTTCAATCTTTACAACACTTAAATATTCGTTTATCTCATAATGGTTGTAACTGACATTAAGCTTTTTCCAACTATCTCCCATATTGTTTGAATAGAAAATACCATTTGCGGCTGAATTACACAAGCATTCTGTATTATTGAAAAATTCAAATCGTCTAATGTAGTACTTTGATGATAATCCAATATTTGAATAATTCCAATTCTTACCATTATCTTTTGAAACAATAATTCCATTATTCCTAGTACCAAAAAATATTCGACCATTTGGACTAATTGCGGCATCATCTATAGAATACTGATTTTCTTTTAGTACTTCATTGTATATCTTTTCAAATGTTTGACCATTATCAGTTGATTTATATACAGGATAAGAATTAAGTAGCCAAATATCTCCATTTGGGTTTATATCAAGTTTACCTCCATCAAAACTAAAGTCGGTTGGATCAGGAAATGGTGATTTAAAAATATCAAATCCGCATGCTCTATTCCAATTCTCTCTTTTTATTGCACTTGCAGTAAAAACTATAGTATCAACTGGTTTTATATAGTTTGTATCAATTAAAAAGACCATTAATTCATTTTCAATTTCACACCCTAAAAGCCATTTATTGCATAAAGTAACCTTTTGATTAAATCCATTTACCTCGAAGACAGTTGAAATATACGTATTTGAATCATTACAGGCCGAATAATATAATTCACCCTTGATATGTTTTTCTTGAAGAACTGCTCCGCCTCCTTTTGTTACATGGTATTCAACTCTATGAATATTGGGATTAGAAATCTCAATAGAAATTGGATTAGCTAAGGTCTCAAGGAAATAACCAGATTGATTATTTCCCTGTATATTTCCATAATTAGGTAATTTGGGGATTCCCACCTTTTCCTTATCACAGGCTATTATCAAAAATGTTGTTGCTATTAATATTCTCAATATTGTTCTCATGTTTGTTTATTTGATTTTATGTTCGCTGATCTTCGTTTTGGTTGTGGCTAACGGTTGCGTGTATGAAACGTTGGGGATTGCGGGCTTCGTTTCTATCCACCGACACAAACGCCGATGCGGGGCAGAACGCTTGATTTAACCACCTTAATCCCAATGTTTTATACACGATGTTAGCAGTTCGCCCTTTCATTTTCTATTTTTAACCGCTTTATAAATTATTAAATCATCTTCTATTTTCAAAAATGTCAAGATTAGCAGTTTTAAGTATGTAAAATAGGCATACTCGTGCTTTTGTATTTCATCCGGTTTTGCTTGAGTTCCGTGTAAATAACTATTCCTTAAATCTAAGCCATTTGTAAATTCACTTTTGTTCAGGAAATAATTAAAATAGTCTTGTTCTGGTTTGGAAAACAAAGTGCTATCAAAGAATATAATTTTCTCAACCTCCATCTGTTGGGCTTCTTGTCGCAATTCAAACGAATAACGATAGAAAGAAGCAACTTCATTGAGATATAAATCTTTAAGTATTATTACTCTTGCTGGATTTGTGATTTGAATAAAATCGTTGCTGTCAATATTTATAAACCCTTTGTCAATTAAATAATTTAATTGAGGTTTTTGATGTGCCTCATAACTGCTATATTTTACTTCCTCGTTTGCAAGTAAATCGAAAAAAGTATGATAATGCTTTTCTTTAAAGGGTTCAACAAAAGCAAGTAAGGTTTGGTCAGAGAAGAACAGATTTATACAACCCACCATTTCTTTATTTTCTTCGTTGAAGTATAAATACTTACTTTTGATTAAGCTAGGAATGTCTTTTATGGCGGTTGGATTAGATGAAATTTGTAAAAGTTCAAAATCTATACTTCCGTCTTCAACAAAAAGTTTGAATTGTTTTAATACTGACTCAAACTCAGGAGCTAGTAATCTTACTTTTTCGAAGTATGATATAGCTGTAGGTATTGAGAAACTTGCATTGTTTGCAAACTCGAACTTTTCTTGGAATGATGAAGTGAAAACTTGATGCAAAACATTTTCCAACAAGATACCTAAGTCGCTAAGTACTTTATTGTAGGCTACTATTTGAAGATGCGAGGTCATCTCCATTAGATTAAATTCTGTTCCTCCTCTGTATTCATTTTGGGAATGGACGCCCATAATTCTTTCAAATACGCCCATTTTATTTTTCTTGCTTACAAGATTAATTCTATGTTGAAGGTCAATGTATTCGAATAAAAATTTAAAATTTTGAAATAGCGAATATGGGTCACAGTTTTGCTTAATGAAATCTAAGCTGTATGTATAGTTTATTATGAAATTCTCATCAATAACACCGTCTTTAACTTTGCTTGTTTTTTCAGGAAAACTAACTGAAACACCATATTTCATTCCATTGTTTTCAGCGAAGAATTTCTCAGTTTCGCTTTTGTGCAAACGTTTCGCTTTTAAGCGTGTTTTATCATACACCTTAAAATCATTCCTGTTTCTTACGTTTTGAATGAGACCAATGTAATTATAGTTCACATCATTGGAATCTAAATAGTTTGAAAGAATCGTTTCCTTATCATCGACGGATAAACTTTTAGGAATAAATTTTTGATTTTTTTGAAAATCATCTTTGACCTCATAAACCGAAAGTAATATTTCAGCAGATTGAGAATATGTCAATAAGAAAAGTCTAATTTCTTTATCGTAATGGTCAACTATGTTTTTGTGAGTTAAAATCTCGTGTATTATGTGTGGCTCATTTGAAAGAATGTCACTAAAAATAGGCTTAGAAATTCGCTTGAATACACTTTGATTATTGACCAATTCCCAAAACGAATGAACGTAATTTTGCAAAGTTTTTTCATATAAATTTACAACGTTACTGTCGTTAATTGTAGCCATAAATTGCCCTATGACTTTTCCAAATTCTGTTGCTTTTTGTTTGAAATTGGTAATGTCATCGTTAGTCCAACTTATCAAATACAATTCGTTGTCAATGTATTTTTTTATGTTGTATAGTTCAAAAATATCGTTAATATCTGTGTAATTTGATTTTTTGTCAGACCTTAAAATATGTTCTCCTTTTTGGAGTTGGTGTCCACCTGCCATATCTTCTTTTGAGTAAAAAACTACTTTATTTAAGTCAGATTTTTTCATTTGTGCGGTGTCTGTTTTTTTTAGGGTGACTGCTAACTCGTTTATATCTATGACAAAATCATACTATTGCTTCTCGTTTTGGACGTATATGTATGATTAGTGTCATTCATTATTTATTTTTTAAAAAGTAAAAATACTAATTTTTTACAAATCATCAAATGGGCTTTTTATTTTTTGCAAACTTTTTTCTGTTATAGGGAATTGTTCAATTATGCATAGATTTTTTTTAATAAACAATGAATTTTAACTGAAATGTCATGCAATGCATTTAAAATGATGAAATGTCCATAAGGGCTATGCCTATACCAACCGAGAATAATATTTTATGGATATTCCCCCGAGAAATCGGGGCAGGCTATTTGACCAATAAATTATAAAATTAATAACAAATGAAAATATCCCTCTCCAGGTTTTGATCTCCCACAGAGATATCATATACCGGATTCAGAAAAAAATAATTTCTATTCAGGACTAAACAAACAGCTAAAAGCTAAAAGCTAAAAGCAAAAAGCCATCCATAACTTTCAAACAAGCATCCTCATTTATCAAATAAGCATCTGTAAAGCTCAGACTGTATCGTCTTAAAAAGACTTGACAGAATTTGGGTTAATACTAAATCTGTTTATCAGGTGAGACATGCTGGACAGGATTTGTTTTTCAAGCAAAGTAAACCTCCTTAAACGAAGACTTTTACCAATCACCCATTTTTTTAGCTCAAATACTTCCCTTGCTACTAAAATCTGAAACCTAAACCCTATCTTTGCAAAGCAATAATTTACAATGGAAAAAGTAAAATACTCCACTATCTTGCTTGAGTATCTCCAAAAGGAGAAAGGGATACAGTCGAAAACCAAAATACGCAGCCTGCTGGGCTACGGTGCCATTAAAGTAAATGGCGTTCCGGCAAACAGGATAGATTCTGTACTTAATGCTGGTGATGAACTCGAGATAGTAAAACCGCCCCAAAAATTTAAGGCTACTCAAAAGCCGCTGTTTCCGGTTTTGTTTGAAGATGAATGGTACATAGCTGTTGATAAACCCGCTGGCTTACTTTCAGCCGGTGAAGTGAGTGCCAAAACCGACACCGCATTGAAGGCAGTTACCGCTTACATAAAAGAATCTTCCCGAGGTAAACAGCGCGCGCACATTGTCCACCGCCTCGATAAGGAAGTTTCGGGCATACTTGTAATTGCAAAAACAGAGGAAGCCATGCAGCGCCTGAAAGATAACTGGCAGGATACCGAAAAGTTGTACTATGCCCTCGTAGAAGGACACCCTGCCTTAGACGAAGGTATCATCCGTAGCTGGCTTAAAGAATACAAGGAAAAAATATTCTCGGTAAAGGAAAGTGCAGATGCCAAATTAGCCATCACCCATTACAGGGTGATTAAAAAATATCCTTTACACACCCTGTTAGAAGTGAAATTAGAAACCGGAAGAAAAAACCAGATACGGGTACATCTTTCCGACCTTAAATGTCCAATTGTGGGTGATTATAAATATGGAGCCGATAAAGAATTCGTCCGCAGGATACGCCTGCATGCTTTTTCGTTCGGTTTTTTCCATCCTTATACCAAAAAGCAGGTAATCATCACATCTCCTATGCCCAAAAAGTTTATTTCGCTTAAACCGGCTGACGAAAAATACAAATAGGGTTTTGTAACTCCGGTTTAGGGATTCGTTTCATTTTTTTTGTAGAAAGAAGCCTTGGAAAGTGCCAGTCCACCTTCAGAAGTTTCTTTGTAGATGCTTGGCAGGTCGTGCCCCGTTTGGTTCATCACGTTTACGATACGGTCGAAGCTTATTCGGTGTTTCCCGTCGGAAAGCATGGCAAAGCTGCAGGCATCCAGTGCCCGTGAGGCGGCAAAAGCATTCCGTTCGATGCAAGGGATTTGAACCAGCCCGGCAACGGGGTCGCAGGTAAGTCCGAGGTGGTGTTCAAGCCCCATTTCGGCAGCATATTCTATCTGGTAGGGTGTCCCGCCGAAAAGTTGTGCGGCAGCCCCTGATGCCATGGCACAGGCTGTTCCTATCTCGCCCTGGCAACCTACCTGAGCACCCGAAATGGAAGCATTTTTCTTTACAAGATTTCCAATTAAACCGGCAGTTGCCAGCGCACGGATTATTTTCTGCTCCGAAAAATCATGAGTTTCCTGCAAAACATACAAAACTGCAGGCAGTACACCGCTCGAGCCGCATGTAGGAGCCGTAACTATTTTCCCTCCTGAAGCATTTTCCTCAGCCACGGCAAGAGCGTAAGAAAAAGCAAGCCCCCGGCGTTTCATCGAGCCCCGGTAACTCTTTGCCTTAATATAATATGCTGAAGCTTTACGTGGTAGGTGAATAATTCCAGGTAAAACGCCTTCGTGTTCTATTCCCCGCACTACTGCCGATTTCATCACTTTCCACACCTGGTAAAGATAATCCCAGAATTCTTCTTTCTCATGTGCTTCAGCGTACTCCCAAAATGAAGCTCCGTTTTTAAAGCACCATTCAAGGATTTCATTCATTTTTTGGTGTTCATAAATAATTTCTTTCCGGGGTTGCAGTGAAGATTTTTCATCAACAATGGCTCCGCCTCCTATGCTGTAGGCAGTCCATTCTGCCAACTGCCGGTTTTCTGAATCGAAAGCCTCAAAAGTCATGGCATTGGGATGAAAAGGAAGAAAAACAGATGGTTCCCAGTCAATTTCGATAGGAAATGGTGAAAAAGTGTTTATGAGGGCTTTATCGGTAAGGTGCCCTTTTCCGGTAGCGGCAAGGCTTCCGAAAAGGGTAACCTTGTAATGGTCGGCATCAGGTTGTTGTGATAAAAATGTCTCGGCGGCTTTTTTGGGTCCCATGGTGTGGCTGCTCGAAGGACCGTAGCCAATGCGGTATATTTCGCTGATAGATTCCATTGTTAGTGTAAATTTTTTAGATAAGTTGCAAAGGTATTGAAAGAAGTTTTATTTTTACTCGCAATTTATTCATTATGAAACGTCGTGATTTTCTGAAAAGCAGCCTCGGAATTGGGGCTATTGCCGGGGCAGGTTTCACTCTGGGAAGCTATGGTGAGATGCTTGCGGCATCAAATATGCTGCCTCCTTTGTACGACCTTGTAGCCGTAAAGGGTGGCGAACCGGATGTGATGTTTGAAAAAGCCATCCGTTCATTAGGGGGGATGACGGCTTTTGTGAAAAAAGGTCAGAAAGTAGTGGTAAAACCTAACATAGGGTGGGATGTAAGCCCCGAACGAGGCGGAGATACAAATCCTAAATTGATTTATTCCATCGTTAAACACTGCCTCGATGCAGGAGCCAAAGAAGTCTTTGTTTTTGATAATACCTGCGACAATTGGGCTAAATGTTATAAGAACAGCGGCATTGAAAAAGCCGTAAAAGATGCCGGCGGAAAGATTGCCCCGGGCAATTCAGAGGCAAACTACCAACAGGTAGATGTAAAAAACGGGAAGAAACTCAAAAAAGCCAAAGTCCACGAATTAATACTCGATTCGGATGTGTTTATCAATGTTCCCATTTTAAAAAACCACATGGCTGCCGATGTTACCATTTCGATGAAAAACCTCATGGGCATTGTATGGGACAGACAGTACTGGCATCGTACCGACCTCCACCAGTGCATAGCCGATTTTGCCACTTTCCGCAAACCCGACCTTAACATAGTGGATGCTTACCGGGTGATGATGAAAAACGGTCCACGTGGAGTATCGGAAAAAGATATTTCGCTGATGAAACAAATGGTAATTTCGAAGGACATCCTTGCTGCCGATGCTGCTTCTGTAAAAATTTTCGGAAAAGAACCCGAAGATATTTCGTACATACAGATTGCCAAAGAAATGAAACTCGGTAGGACCGACCTTAAAAACATGAAAATAAACAGGATTATCCTGTAGTGATAATGAAAAAATTCAATCTTTTAAGAATATTGAGGATAATTATTTCCTTGGCTTTCTTCTTTTTTATAACCGGTGCATTTCTCGATTTGTATTCTCATTTTGGGGCAATCTTCTCTAAGTGGGTCTTGTTTCTTCAGTTTATGCCCTCGTTGCTGAATTTCATCAATGTCGCCGCCTTTGCAGCTACGGGATTTATTTTTGTATTATTGCTTACCCTGCTTTTCGGAAGGGTATATTGCTCTTTTCTTTGCCCCTTAGGTACTTTGCAGGATGGCATAGGCTGGCTTGGACGGCTTTTCCGCCGCAAACGGTTTCGTTACCGCAAAGCTCCTGCCGCTTTGCATTATTCTATTTTTGGGCTTACGATTTTGATTTTTGGTGCCGGAAGTATTTCCCTGCTTACAATTCTTGAACCTTACAGCAATTTTGGGCGAATTATCGCAAATCTTGTTCGCCCAGTAGTTATATTTTGTAATAATCACCTGGCAAACTTTTTTCAACAGAAGAATATCTATTTTTTTAGCCCTTACGAAAGTGAAATTGCTTCCCCGGGAGCCATTTTGTTTTCGACTGCTTTTCTTTTGATGCTTTTTGTTACGGTTTTTATTTACGGAAGGTGGTTTTGTAATTCGCTTTGTCCGGTAGGAGGGATACTTCGCTTGGTTTCCCAAATTTCTGTTTTTAAAATCAGGATTGACCAGCAGAGTTGTAACTCTTGCGGAGCTTGCATGATGAAATGCAAAGCCGGTTGCATCAACAGTAAAAAGAAGGTAATTGAATTTCAGCGCTGCATAGGGTGCATGGATTGTTTGAAGACTTGTCCCAAAAACGGTGTAAAATATTCACTAATGCCGATGGCTAAAAAAGAACCAACTGCCACAGATGACAGTCGCCGTACATTTTTGAAAACCGCATCAGCGGTTGCGCTTACAATTCCTGCTATGGCGGGCGCCGGACAGGTACTCAGGAAAAGTGGCGCAGGCTCTTTATTTAATGAAAAAAAATGTCCTGTTTGTCCTCCGGGCTCTTTAGGGTTGGAATATTTTAATTTTAATTGTACAGCTTGCCATCTTTGCATCAGCCAGTGTCCGACCCAGGTTTTAAAACCTTCGTACGATTCCTATGGATTGAATGGTTTTATGCAACCTGTGATGGATTACAATGCAAGTTTTTGCAACTTTGAATGTAATCGTTGTTCTCAGGTTTGTCCAAACGGAGCAATTCTGCCACTTACGCTTGCTGAGAAAAAACTTACACAGTTGGGCGTTGCCGTATTTGTTGAAAAAAATTGTGTGGTTTACAACAACAACACAGCCTGCGGTGCCTGCAACGAACATTGTCCGACAAAGGCTGTTACCATGGTTCCATATAAAAACGGACTGAAAATTCCGAAAGTTAACTGGGAAATTTGTCTTGGATGCGGTGCTTGCGAATATGCCTGCCCTACAATCCACAACAAGGCGATTTATGTTGAGGGAGTTCCTGTACATAGAAAAGCTAAGCCACCCGATAGTAAGGTTAACGATACGAAAGTTGATTATAAGGAAGATTTTCCTTTTTAAACAGAAAATAACCGGACTTACAATCCTGCAAATCCGGTTATTTTTGGAATTAGTTTGTCATCAATGGTTTTCATTGCATTTTTGTAGGCTTCGGCTGAAGCATCCTCCCAGTTGAGTTTTACTCCTTTTATGTTTGACAAGGATTCCGAGAATACCACATTACGGCTAAACCTGTCGGCGATTGTAAGTGTGATGTCGCAATAGGCTATGCACATGTTATCAAAACTTCCTCCCTGACGGGTATTTGCCGAAACTGAAATAATCCATTGAGCATCTTTTTCCTGTGCAACGCATGTGAACCTTCCGTTGCAAAGCCTGTTTTTTAATGCTGGAAGTAGTACGGTTGACTTGTTAGTTCCAAATGTTTTCTCATCTGTCGTAAGTATGATTTTGAAAGGCTCAAATCTGACCGAAACCTGACTTTTCACCGGCAGAGAAAAATAACCAGACTGATTTTTTACAAAAGGAATGAAAGAAAAGGCAAACCTGGTTTTAGAGATATTGGAAGGAGTAATGGTATAATGAATTGTGCCATCTTCGCCCGAAAAAAGCAGGGAATCATGCAATGTACAGTCGGCAGAGTGTATCCGGAAGGAAACTCCCTTAACCGGTTGGGCATTCGACGGGCTGATGCGATAAACTGCTTTTGCTTTTAGTGAATAATTTCCTCCATTGAAATTGGAATAACCTGCAACTGAATCTAAAACCATGATTACAATTTTTTCGGAAAAAGAGTTGCAGAAAGTAAAAAACTGCTTTTTCAATGAGGAATAACTGGCATTGGTTTGAAGCATAAAATTGTATTTTTCGGCATCATGGAGGGCAATTTCAGCCATCTGAAGATTTACAATAACATCGGCAAAGTTTGCGGCTTTAAGGCTTGCATCTGCACCTGAAAGGAAAGATGTGGCATTGTTTAGTTTTGCCGCTATTTTTTCTTCAGTCCTTTTTTGAAAGACAGCCTTGTTCAAGCGGATGAATACCCAGTATTCTGTTGCATCCTGATAAGTATCCACTATTTCGTAGCCTTCAATTTCGGCGGCAGTACTGGTTTTTATCCGGCTTTCATATTCCTGGCTGAACGAATTATTGCTTTCGTTGCTGTACAACGATTGTTCGCCGCTTAGATTAACAAAAATAGTGGAGGCAATGTCTTCGAGCGCCCTTTGTTTTGCGATATTTATAAAATCCTTTTCAGATTTTCTGGCATAATTGATTCCTATGTAACTATCGTTTTCAGAAGGACGCTGGTTTATCCATTCGGGGGTGTCCTGTGAACAGGCAACCATGCAATAAAAAATTGCCAGCAGTCCTGAAAGTAAAATTTTCTTCATCCGGATTTACTTAGTATTTTTTTTAGGAAGATACCCTTGTTTTCCGCCGAGAAGTTTTATCAGAAACCATTCACTCTGCTTTTCTAAAACTGTAAATTCAGTGTTTCCGGGAATGCGGGCAACTACAGGCGATTTTGCATCAGGTGATTCATATACTTCAATCCTGTCGTCCTTACTTCCTGAAGTTTTGATTTTGTCGCTGGAAGCCGTGGCATCTGTAACAAAATTGTGCGGGGTAATTTCAATGTTCAGCTTTTTTAACATAACAAGCAGTTCTATACCCTGGTTTGCTCTTTTCAGGGCATCTTTATAGTCGTTTTCGCCAGATTCAATTTCGGTAGCTATGCTGAAATAGTCGGCAGCCTGGGAGTAATTCCCGACAATTTCGTAAAGCAATCCCAGGTTATAGGCTGCTTTTGCATTGTAATTATCGGCATCGTAAATGGCTTTGTAAATTGAAAAGGCTTTATCAATTTCATTGTTGTCAATACATTCAATAGCCTGTTTTGATTTTTCTTTAAAAGAGTCGGTTTTAATTTTCTCAAAGTTATATTTTCTGTACACAAAATATGGTGAAAAATAGTTTACAAGCGAGTTAGCAATAGTTTTAAGGCAGTTATCTGCTAAAATATCAGCTTTCTCCAGTCCATTTCTTGCCTCGTCACATTTGTCGTCGGATGTTTTTGCTTTAGTATCATAAGTACCGAGGACCACACCGGTTGAAACTGAAACTATTTTCATTCTTGCTTCTGCAGTAACAGTTCGTTCGGTACAGTAGGAATATTTTGTTGCTTTCGTTTTCGAGTCTTTGTACTCTACTGTATTATTTTCATCTTTTGATGAATAGGATGTATTTCCCATAATGATTACTTCCACGCCAAGGAGTTTACCAACCGAAACAGCCTGCGACTCGTCGAGCAAGCCCGACATGTTCAACTTTTGTTCTTTCAGCACTTTTTCGAGCTGGGTACGTTCAATAATCTGGTAAATATTTGTTTTAACGCCTTGGAGATAGGTTTTCCCTTCTTTTGTTGCGGTAAAAAAACCTCCTTTGGAATAAATTCCCCTGTTTTCTTCGAGCAGGTTGGCAATCATATAGTCTGAAAGAACTTTTCCTTTTCCATAGTCTCCTTCAAAATCGAGTATGGCAATTCGGGTAACATCAACCAATGGTTTTTCGGGCAATTGTAACTGAAAGCATTCAAGTTTTTGGGCGTAAATGCTGTTTGAAAGGGCTATAATACAAGTAAGGGCTGTAAGTAAATATTTTGTCATCATTTTTTTATTTTGTTTCAATATTTTCAGTGGGTGGTAGTACGGGTGCGGGTGCGGGGGGTGCATACATCATCCATGACGACCATGTATTGATGATGTCGGCACTTACATTTACCTGCGGGTCTTGTTCTTTTTGGTTGATACGTAATGATTCGAGAGATACATTTTTCTGAATATATTTCGATAAATCGGCATAGGAAATGTTGCCTTTGCTTTCCTGGAGCTTTTTCAGCAGATAATACGTAAAAATTCCATGTTGTTTATCTTTATAGGGAAGTGCCGATTGTTCGCCTGAACTTGCCGAAAATACTACCAGGTTGCCAGAAAGGGTTTCATCTTTGGGCTTCACTTTTACTCCGCGGGCAGCAATAAGTCCTGCTTCGCGGCTTCCTCCTGAAAAACAGGCATCCAAAAATACTGTAACCCGCGATGCTCCGGTGGCGACCAATTTCTGGTACATATCGGTTAATTTAATGGCAAAGTTCAAATTGGTTCCGTTTACATCTACGGGGATCAGGTAAGGGTCTTTGGAGTTTTCGTCGGGGAGTCCATGTCCGGCATAGTAGAAGATAATTTCTGCTTCGGGTCCTGTTTTTGTAGCTAATTTGCTGATAAGATCGATTTTTTGTTCAATTTCACTCGAAGTGGCATCGGTAAGGAAGCTGATATTTTGTTCTTCTACGCCAAGGGTATTAAATACATAATCTTTAAAAATGGTAGCATCGTTTCGGGCATAAGCAACATTAATCTCGTTGCCAAGTCCGCGCTGATATTTGGTATATTCTTCGTTACCAATAATAATAGCAAACCTGTTGGGATGTTTTTCTGGATTTGGCGGGATATTTTTATCAACTTCTGCCGATAAGGAGGCTATTTGTATTTGCTGTCCTTCGGTTTTAACACCTTCTACGACCACATTTTTTCTTGCCTGCAGGTTTTGGGTCAGGTTAACCGAAAAAACTGTATCTTTTGAATATTTATTATAGCTTTCGTTTAAATCAATATTAACCGGGATTTCGTTAAATGTATAGCGACGGCTAGCAGTAAATTCAAAATTAAGTTCTTTGGATTCTCCGCTTTTCAGATTTCCGATGTTGAAAAAATTGGTGTCCATTACCAAACAGTTGGGATTGGGAAAAATGAATTTTGCAGTAACATTTTTGCCTAAACCCTGACCAATATTTTGCACAATGAGTTTTAGTGTGATGGGGTAATTCAGTTTGATGGTTCCCCCGTCTTCTGTGCTGAAAATGGCATCAGTTACAACGATTTCAGGATATTGAAACTGCTGAGTTTCTATTTTCATTTCAAGCGGGAATGCATCCAGCCCTCTTTCTTCTATTACTTCGATCCTGAATTCAGCAACCTTGTTTTCAATTTCCATGACAGCCTTGATAGGAATAGTAATTTCGCGGGAAGACTCAGGAGCAATGGTTCCCAGTTCGTAGGTGGATTTAAAGTTCAATCCGGTTACTTCTTTGTCCTTCAGCATGGCTCTTACCACCACATTGCGGGCATCCCCCTTCCCGATGTTCTGAACTTTGAATTTGATTGTGCAGTTTTCGTCGGCATCAATCATATTATTACCGTTTTGGTCGGTGAATTTTTCACCAGTAATTACCAAATCGGGTAAGGCTTTTGAACCTACCAAGGTAGAAGTTTTGTTGAATTCAATTTTTTTGCCCTGGCTTTTTCCCTTGATAACTTTTGTCTGAGTAGAAGCAAGTGTTACGCTCAAACATAGTACAATGAGCAAAGAAAACTTTTTCATATTGTTGATTTTTAAAATTTTAATCTCAAACCAATCATAGGAGTTTGTGAACGGGGATCGTAAGTATAGGAAACGTTCCACTTGCGGTTATCGAGTTGTGTAAGACGATTATCGCGTGATGTGGCTGCGGCTAAAATTGTCCAAAGCATGTCGCCGCCCCAAATTACTGCTGCGGCTATGCCCAGATTATTGGATAGGTCTTTTTGTGTTTTGGAGTCCTTAAAATACTTATCGCGTTTGTTCCAGTCAATTAATTCTTTTTTGTATTTATCGTAATTATCAGATGCTTGCATGTTGAAATAATAAGCTCCCCCGGCGCATCCATAAGCAAGAATACCGGTAAGCCAATAGGCTCCTCCTCCCTTAGCAGCAGTTATTCCCGCACCAGGCAAAAATATTGACCTCACGATGGCACCTCCGATAGACACTCTTCGCTTTCCTTTAATTTCTTTATATTTAGTAATGGGTTCTTCCTGTGCTTTGTTAATAAAATTGGAAATGGCAAGAACGTTAACATACAGTTCTTCTGTACTTTGAAAATTATCGGCTTTGTAATCCCATTCCACTTTTTTGCCAGTGCCTCCGGCTATTCCCAAGCCAATGTCGCCGGTAACCGTTGAGGGGATGGTTTTGAGTCCGCTTGCTGTTTCTATGGTTACAGTTACATTAAAAAGTTCACCGGGCTTGAAATTTACAATGTCGTAAGTAATTACAATTTTATCATTTAAAAGGTTAAAATCAATGTTTCTTACTTCTGATGTTTGCGAATGCAATACCATTGTTTGGCTCATGCAACCGATGATACAGGCGATTATTATATATATTTTCGTTTTCATATACTCTTACTTTTTGATTGTTTTTGATGAAGAAACTGCTTTGCCCTTACTTTTTGAATAGGTTATTTGTGTTTTTGCAACAGGTTGTGAATCAGCAGTGAGTATCTTTGTTTCTCCTTTAGCACTGGAAACTTCCATTGTTATGTTCCAGTTGTAATTCAAGCTGTAAGTGGAAAGGTTGTTCCAACTTCCGTTGTGAATGCAATCACCGTAGCCTGCTATTGCCGGTCCGTCATCAACGCCTGCAGGATATTCGCCAACCGGCTGGTTCATGCATTTAATTCCGACATGTAATTCCTGGGAGGCATCAATGTAAACGTTTGTAGCTAACAGGATTTCATTATAAGCATTTATTACAGGCGAAAGAATACTTTGAAAAAATACCGGGCTTTCGGGATTGGGGTCGCTTCCGACAAACCCTTCGATAGCGTATTGTGTGGAGCTACTTTTTGGGTAAAAAGTTATTTTATTTATTCTCCAACCATTATAATCAGCAAGATGTGATGGGTCGAGACGAATAGCAGCATGAAAGGAACCTCCTTCGGTTAATCCAATGCCATCATGGTTGGTGCCGTCGTCCCACCGGAAGGTGTGTGTTTGGGCACCACCACTTAATGTAGTGAAATAAATTTGACTGCCATATGCAGTTCCATAAGTATTAGAAGCATATGCTTTTACATAATATGTTGTATTTGGTTGTAAATCGGTCATATAACTATAAAATGTTCCCATTCCACTCTGATCGTTTGTATGTGCATCGGAAATAGTAGGGTTAGAATAAATACTCCAGCAGACGCCACGTGCATATACAGTATAACCTCCGTCGTTAGTTACTTCTCCTCTACATTCAGCAGTTGTGGAAGTAATATTGTAAACAGGAGAGTAAGTGGTTACGGTAGGCAAACCTGTAAGAGGGGTAGTGCTAAAGTTTTTTTCTTCGCCTAAAACATAATCTGTTCCGTTATACATGAATGCTTTAAGGTAATAATTTGTGTTTTCTTGTAATCCTGATAAATATGTGTAGTAAACACCTGTATCAGGGTAATCATAAATTTCTATTTTCACATCTGACTCATCTACATCCGGGCTTGTTGAATAGAAAAAGCCCAATTGATAAAAACTTTTGTCACCAAGATCAATAACGGAGCATTTGAGCTTTGCTGAATTGGAATTAATATCGTAAGCATTTTCTGTTTGAATGGCGGCTAAACGTTTTATATCTAACTTTTTGCAGGAAAGCGACCCCAGGAACAAAAAAGCCGTAAGTACCAGCAGGGCTGTAAATGTGAGTATATTATTTCGTTTCATCCGAAAATAATTTGTTATTAATATGCCGGATGGAGATCGCATGTTATTATTTTCATGCAGGTTTGTGTTTTTATATAAACATTCTCGGTTCATAACAATATAATTTATAGTGTATTACTAATATTGATTTCCTAATGTATTGATAACAACAATTTTACCGTTCCGGATTTCGAAAATATTCCAGGTTGTACCTTCTTGTTCAGGAGAGATAGTTAATGTATTTAATAACTGGTTATTACCATATATCCTGCAAACGACTTTCGATTTCGAAAGTCGTTCGCTTCCCGGACGGTTGCTATGGGTAAAGTCCTTCACATAGCAGGTATAGGTTGCCGAATTATCAATACTTTTAATGGTAATGGTTTCCGGACCAAAACCATTGCGATCGTCGCGGTCAAGCTGCGCTGAACCGTCGTCAGAAGTATGGGCATTCTGAAATGAAATATGGTAACCACCTTGTTTGATGAGATGCAGGTCGAGATCATCGGGCCGTTTTGCCCATTCAACTACTACCCGAAGAACTCCAAATTCGATTTCGGGGCAAACGGAGAACCGGTTGTAAAAAATAGTTCCTGCAATGATTTCGAAGGTGTAAATTGCAGGAATATAACCCTTTTTTTCAAAACGAAATCCATATTTTCCATCAGGAATGGTATCAATAAGCGCTCTGCCTTGTAAATCGGTTGTATAATTTCCTGCACCTTCTATCGCTATGGTAGCATTCTCAACAGCCGTACCTTTTTCGGCATCAAAAAACCGGAGTACCAGTTTCCCGTTTACTATTTCTTCTTCGCTGTCTTCGAGTGCATCAAGCATTTTTTCGTATTGTGCTACTGCAAACAATGGAAACAAGAAAATAAGAATAAGTACAAATTTTTTCATATAAATTATTTTTAGGTTTACAATACATTATTTTATATATAACACTTATTCAATACAATAAGGAATATATTTAATGCTATATTCGCCATGCATCACGTTAATAATTTCAAAAAATTCCCTAATACTGATAAAACTGTTAGCACCAGGATGTGATCCAAGTGGTTTTATTCCAAAATTTAATGGTGTCCGGGAAATGAGGATAATCATGCAGCCAAATTCAAAATCGTTTTTAGCTTCTTTTTCCATCACCAATTTAAATGGCCAGGTTTCGGGTGGAAAAATGTACTTGCGGTTTTGCTCAATTTTTTCCTGTGATTCTACGAGCAAGCCTACTTCGTCTTTCCATGTCATGTCGAAAATATAGATGTAGCCGGGCTTTTTTACGGAATATTCCATAAAAAGCTGGTCTTGGTTATGGAAAAAAGAGGCATTGGTTTTAGCATACAATCCAAAAGGGTCTTCAGATTGAGGCTGTCGCAACCGGATGTTCATTTTGATGGTTGTTTCAATCACGCCACCGCTTTGCAGATTTTGGATTGTGTCTATAATTTCGTATCCTGATACATAACCCAGTGAAAATTGCATCATAAAATTGTTGAAGTATTCCTTGTAGGTTGAATTGGTTTCTGTCCGTTGAAAATTAGTAAGGTCAATCACAGAAACGCCCATTTTTTGCTGAATACAAGCTGATAGGGCTTCTTTGATAGTCTTCCTTATTGCATCATTAGGGCTGATGTCAGTAGTTAGCAACTGAAATGGAAAATTATTCACCTCAATGATTTGTGCAAAAGAGGTTACTGAAATAATCCAGAACAGGAATCCGCTTATCAGTAATTTTTTTCTCATGGGTAGGGTGTCTCCGGGAAATCCGATGGTAAATATAGCAAATTATCAGTTTAAAATATCTTTTTTAACATTTACAGTTGTTTGAGTATGGTCGGTATCATAGTCAAAGAGCAAGTTGCCATTTTTTCGAATCATTTTGATAAAATTCAGATTATACCAAACAACCATTTTCCCGACTTTAATACCAGAAATTATGTCTATTTTATAGTCACCTCCGGCAAGTTCTGCAATGGCAATAGCTGATTTATTGGTGATTTTAACTTTATCAAACATAATATCCTGTCCATTGTCAGTAATTATGGTAATGATGCCTTTTGAATTTTTTAGGAAAGAAATTTTTCCCAGATTTTTATAAATGGCAGGGCAGTTTCTTTTAAACCCGGGGTTATATCTGTCAAGTGCTTGTTGGGCAAATTTTCCCGATAATTCTACTCCCATGAACTTCACCAGTCGCACAGCGGCAAATAAACCGGCAATTGACTTTTCGGTTTGTCGTGCAATAAAATTATCGCTTTCGGATTTCAGCATTTCGGGCACGCTGAGTTCGGCTTCACTGGCAAAAGTAATGGTTTTGGATGCGCCTGAAGTTGCTAAGGCAGCAGTGGTTACTCCGGTAAATACACATTCTCCGCCAGGCAAATGATATAGCCCACCGGCTATCAATTCTCCGGTTGCAGGGCTATATTTCAGTACTTTGGAGCTTCCATCAGCTGCTATGGTTACGGAAAAAACAAGGGATATGTCTGCTGGCAGGCTGTCGAGCCCTGTTTTCTGAATCCATTGTGGAGCACCATCTGCGTTAAATTCTGCAATAAACACGTCGCCTTTTTGGTCATTTGCCTGAATAGTTTTTCCGGCAAAAGTCAGTTTTCCGGTAAATGTTCCGGCAAGAAGAATCTGGTTGTTTTTCCCATTTTCTACTGCCAGCCCTACGCTGTTAGCTTCAGAAACAAACGGATATGCCCAAACTATTTCTCCTTTATCATTAGTTTTGGCAATGAAACAACTGTTACCACTGCCCTTTTTCCCGAAGGGGAATGTGCCTAATTGCGTTGTTTCGGTATAATATCCGGTGTAAATGGCTCCACCCTGGGGTAGTTCTTTAAAATTTTGTTGGTTGCTTCCCCTGAAACAACTTTTGGTTTCTGCTGTTTTCCAGAATGTTTCCTGCTCTTGTAAGTCAACTTTTCCAAAATTGATTTCGAGAATTTGAGGAGAAACATCTTTGTACTGAGGCATAGTGAGCCCGAAGGGTGCATTGATATAGGTGGGATCGGCAACAATATATTTTTCATTTTTATACATCAGATAGTCGCCGGATTGGTCGCTGTTAAAATGTATGGCAGTAGCCATATGTTCAGGGTACTCGAGCCCTACTACTTTTAAACCAATGAGTTCACGAACCAAGTAGGAGAATAGTACCGAACGGTCTTCGCAATCGCAAAAGGGATAAAAAAATACTTCTTCTGCAAAGAAAAATTTTTCTTTTCCGAATTGCTGAGGGTCGGTTTTGTAAGCAAATGCCGTTTGTACAAAATTCAGAAGAAAATTCACGGCATCGGCTTCATTCATTCCTGCAATCAGAGGTTTGATGGATTGTGCAAGCGATTCTTTTGCTTGTTGCGATACAGCAGCATTAAAATAAATATCCAGTTCGAGCAAAGGGTAGTCCTTGTAGAAATTTACAAGATCGGGGTCATATTCCATTTGCACTTCGTACGATTTTTCATCATATGTGAAACTAACTTTTTTTGCCATTTTTTTCCCACTAAAAGTTAAAGGGGTGGTAATGTTAAAATCGAACGGTTTGCACGACACGCTGTAATCTTTTGCATAAGTAAACATGTTTTTACCGTCATAGGGCGAAAGCACATAGTATTTCACTCCCTCTAATGCGAGGTAACTTACTTCATAAATCTGGTCGGGTGAGGGTATAAGGAGTAAAATAGAGTTATCCTGGTAGGCAATACGTGCTCCGTAACCCGAACGTACCAATATGAACCACGTGAGTAATTCTGCAGTATTACTGTTTGACGGATAAAGGTATTGTGAAAACTTTCTAACCAGCATCATATAACCATAGTCGTTCAGGTTGAGCTTACTTTTGATAGAAAGCATATCGTCAATCGTTGCAGAATATCCTGTAGCACTTGCTTTATCCCAAAAAGTGGCGATGGATTGTTTTCCGTTTCCGTTTGCCGGGATATTTTGCAAAAATGCATCAAATTCGAGGTAAACAGGTAGTCCGTAAAAATCAAAACTGGAAGCATTTGACTCTTTAATTTCTGTGGATGGTTTTCGCAGGGGTAACAACGATAGCTGTGGCAAATCCGGTTTGTTTTCTATTTTAACAGGGGAAGGCTTAACGGGTATTTTATTCCAATTTTCTCTGGGTTTTTGGGGAGGGATATATTCGGGTACTTTTACAGGTTTGGGTTTTGCAGGTGCTTTTTCCCCTGCAAATACTGCATAATTTTTCCATTCCTGTTTCAGGTAATCCGAAAATTGTTTATCTTGTTGCTTAACATATGTATCATATTCTTTTCGGAGTTTATCCAAACAGTCGTTTTGTTCTTTTACAAACTTGTTGTAATTGGCTTCTTCTTGTTTTGCATATTCTTCCCATGTTTGTGAAAAAGCCAAATTCTCTGCAAAAAATAGCAGGGAAAAAATGAGGATATAATGGATTTTCATGGCAAAGGGGGGATTAGGGTAGGTTAACCCGGATTAGGGTATAAATTTTATTTTGAACGAAAGCTATGTTCTGTAGTCTGAGCTGGAATGCGTTTCCGCCACTTTCACGGTTGAGTTCTGTATTTTTTTGCATATAAACATCTTTCACCTTTTTAATTTGTTGGTAGTTTTCTTTCAGATTTGAAGTCAATTGCCACAATAAACTGTTCATCAGCGGAGGCCAAATCCCGTCGAGGGTGCTCCATCCTGAAGAATACCACCCTGTTGTGTCTGAACACTGTCCTTGGGTTGTTTGATAAAAAAAACGGTAATTCCCATGCGTCGAGGGTTGTTTGTTAAATTCCGATACA